>QGUL01000342.1 GCA_003242425.1 Pseudomonadota bacterium
GGAATACCGGGGGGGAGGCAAAGGGGTTTCCCCCCCCCCCCATTCGGGCCCTGCTGGCCGATCCCGCTACGCTCCCCGACATGGAAAAGGCGGCCGCCCGCATCGCGCAGGCCATTACGGCGCGGGAACGCGTGGCCGTCTTCGGTGATTATGACGTGGACGGCGCGGCCTCCTCGGCCATGCTGAAGCGCTTCCTCGCCCATTATGGCGTGCCTGCCGAAATCTACATCCCGGACCGCATCTTCGAAGGTTATGGCCCCAATCCCGAAGCCATGCGCGAGCTGGCGCGGCGCGGCGCAAGCCTGATCGTAACCGTCGACTGCGGCACCAACAGCGCCGCCGCGATTGAGGCTGCGAATGCGGCGGGTGCGGATGTCGTGGTTCTGGACCATCACCAGGTGGGCGGCGCGCTTCCCGACGCTCTGGCGGTCGTCAATCCCAACCGGGAGGACGATCTTTCAGGGCAGGGGCATCTCTGCGCGGCAGGAGTCGTCTTCCTGGCGCTCGTGCAGACCGCACGCGTTCTGCGCGAGAGGAAGGTGACTGGAGAGCCCTTCGATCTTCTTTCGCTGCTCGACCTGGTAGCGCTCGCCACCGTCTGTGACGTCGTTCCCCTCATCGGCGTCAACCGCGCCTTCGTCGCCAAGGGCCTTATTGCCGCGCGCAGCCTGAAGACGCCCGGGCTCGCCGCCCTTGCCCGCGTGGCGCGCATCGGGGAGCCGCTCAATCCCTATCACCTAGGTTTCCTGATCGGCCCGCGCATCAATGCCGGCGGGCGTATCGGCAATGCCTCGCTCGGCTCCAATTTGCTCGCCACGCTCGACGAGAGCGAAGCCGAGGCGATTGCGGCCACGCTCGACCGGTTGAACAGGGAGCGCCAGGACATGGAAGCCGCCATGCTTGCCGAGGCGCGGGCGGAGGCGGATGCGGAGCTCATGGCGGGCGGCGGGCCGGCGATTCTGGTCACGGCGGGTTCGTCATGGCATCCGGGCATAGTGGGGCTCATCGCGTCGCGGCTGAAGGATCTCGCGCGCCGCCCGGCCTTTGCTATCGCCTTCGATCCCAACGGTATGGGAACCGGCTCGGGACGCTCCATATCCGGCTTCGACCTGGGCAGGCTCGTGCGCGAGGCGGTTTCCGAAGGCCTACTCGTGAAGGGCGGAGGTCACGCCATGGCCGCCGGCATTACCGTTGAGCGAAAAAAGCTGGGCGCGCTGCGCGCCTTTTTCGAGGAACGGGCGGTCGAGAAGGTTGCAGCGCTGCGCCAGGCCGAAAGCCTGAAGATCGACGCGGCGCTTTCGGCGGACGGCGCGACCTTCGACCTCATCGACACGCTGGAGGCGGCCGGCCCCTACGGCTCGGGGCATCCCGCTCCCGTCCTCGCGCTGCCGCGCCACCGGCTTGCCGACGCGCAAGCCGTCGGCAATGGTCACGTTCGTATAGATCTGCGGTCGCAGACAGGCGCGCGACTTCAGGCGATTGCCTTTCGAGCCGCTGAAACCGAGCTCGGCAGGTTCCTCTTCGAGCACCGCGGCGCCTCGGTGCATGTGGCGGGCCAGCTCGTTGCCAATCACTGGAATGGCATGCGCTCTGTCCAGTTCCGCGTCACCGACGCCGCAAAGGATCAAATCTAAACGAGTACGGAAAGCATCCGCTCGATGTCCGCCAGCTGCGCCTTGGTCGTCTCGTAGCCGATCCGGATCGCCTCCTCCGCCCGGTAGAATTCCGTAAGCCCGATATGTCCGAGCTTCGGCTGGATGGAAAGATCGGGCGGATCGCCCGCAAGCCGCGCGCGCGATATGCGGTCCTGGATGATGTTGAAAGCTTCCACCATCACGCCGGTGATCCCGAGCCGGGCCTCACGCCGGTTCGGCCCCTTGTCGACGATGAGCGGCGTGGGGCTGCCATTCGTCGCCTTGTCTTCCCGTTCCGGCAGATCGGCTGAATGCTTGATCACCGCCGCGCGGCCGAACAGGTCGTAGTGCAGGTTGACCGCAACCACCAAAGGCTGCTCGTAAGCCCGGCAGACCGAGACGGGGACCGGGTTGACGAGGGCTCCGTCCACGAGCACCCGCCCATTGCAGACCACGGGCTCGAACACGCCGGGCAGGGCATAGGAGGCCCGCATGGCGGTGATCAGCGAACCGCTTGATATCCAGACCTCATGTCCGGTGCGGATTTCGGCCGCCACGCAGACGAAGGGCTTGGCAAGGTCTGCGAAGGTGACGCCTTCCAGATGCTCCTGCATGCGGCTCGTCAGGCGCATGCCGCCGAAGAGGCCGCTGCCGCCCAGATTGAGGTCGAGCAGTCCGAGTATCCGCCGGCGCGTGAGCGAGCGCGCGAACTCTTCGAGTTCGTCCAGCTTGCCGGCCAGGTAGCAGCCGCCGACCAGCGCGCCTATGGATGTGCCGGCGATCATCGATACGGGGATTTGAGCCTCGTCGAGCGCTCGCAGCACGCCGATATGGGACCAGCCGCGCGCCGCGCCTCCGCCGAGCGCGAGGGCGATGGCTGCGCTGTTTCCGTTGCCCGGTGCGGGTTCTGTGGATGGTGGCTCGAATGCAGTGGTGTCGCGCCTGTTATCGGCCTTTTTGCGCGGCCAATCGAGCATCATGAACTCCTCGTGCTCACCCCCGGCCAGAGTGTGGCGGGGGATAGTATCCAAAATATGAATGCGAGGGCAGCACGATTTGTTAAAAAAAAGATCTTTATTTCTTTGTCCTCCAGGAACAGTGGTAAGGACAGGGGGGCCGTTTTTACGATTCTCG
>QGUL01000343.1 GCA_003242425.1 Pseudomonadota bacterium
TTTGTTTGGAACGTTTAATTTTTGTAAAAGACAGGTCCTGGGGGTTTAGGGTCTCGGCCGAAGGCGTCCTGTGGGTGCCCTTTAACTGGTTCGGCAGACCCACGTACATGTTGAAGGTGGCGATGGTGTATTGCTCGCCGCCGCCGCGCTCGGCCACTTTGACCGGATGGCGGATCGACTTGATGCCCACTTTGTCGATAGGCAGACGGCGCGTATCGACCAGACTCTGGACGTCCGGAATGGGGCTAAGAGGATCGCGGCTGTTCATTCGATGACCTTTGCGGGGTCGCACGCCCCCATGTGTTGCCAGATACCGCGTAGCGCGGCAACCCGCCGGTCGAACTCAGACTGAGGCCCGCACCGGGGCTGCAATTTTAGCAATATCGCGGCCCCCGCGCATTGAAGCTGCCGATCGGCCTATTTGACGGAAACTAAGGACGTCGCATGCAGGGCGCGCAGACGCATCTCGACGGCGGCCGTGATGCCTTCGGCGTCGAGGCCCGCCATCGCGAGCAGCAGCTTCTGGTCGCCGTGGTCGACGAAGCGGTCGGGTAACCCCAGATGCAGCATGGGTTTGGCGATGTTGCGCGCGGCGAGGCCTTCCGCGACCGCACTACCCGCCCCGCCGGCGACGACGTTGTCTTCCACCGTGACGAGCAGCTCGTGCTGCCGCGCCATCTCGACGACGAGCGCCTCGTCCAGCGGCTTGACGAAACGCATGTTCACCACCGTGGCATCCAGGCTCTCCGCAGCCTCGAGCGCGGGCTGCAGCATGGTGCCGAAAGCGAGAATGGCCACGCGCCTGCCGCTGCGCCGCAATTGCGCCTTGCCGACGGGCAGCGCCTTCATTTCGCGTTCCACGGGCACGCCCGGGCCGGTGCCGCGCGGATAGCGCACCGCGGCCGGCGTATCGAGCAGAAAACCCGTGTAAAGCATCTGCCGGCATTCGTTCTCGTCGGCGGGCGCCATGATGGTGATGTTCGGGATGCAGCGCAGATAGGAGAGGTCGAAGGCGCCGTGATGCGTCGCGCCGTCGGCGCCCACGAGTCCGGCGCGATCGATGGCGAAGCGCACCGGCAGGTTCTGGATCTGCACGTCGTGGATGTACTGATCGTAGCCGCGCTGCAGGAAGGTCGAGTAGATCGCCACCACCGGTTTCATGCCTTCGCACGCAAGACCCGCGGCGAAGGTCACGGCATGCTGTTCGGCGATGCCGACGTCGAAATAGCGCTCGGGGAAACGGCGTTCGAATTCCACCAGCCCCGAACCTTCGCGCATCGCGGGCGTGATGGCGACCAGGCGCGGATCGCGCTCGGCCATATCGCACACCCAGTCGCCGAAGACTTGCGTGAAGGTGGGTTTGGCGCCCGGCTTGCCCGAGCCGACGATGCCCGCCTCCGGCGCGAACTTCGATACGCCGTGATAGAGCACCGGATCGGCTTCGGCAAGCTTGTAGCCGTGTCCTTTGCGCGTGACAACATGCAGGAACTGCGGGCCGGAGGCCTCTTTCAGGTTGCGCAGCGTGGGAATGAGCGTGTCGAGATCGTGGCCGTCGATGGGGCCGACGTAGTTGAAGCCGTATTCCTCGAACAGCGTCGACGGCAGCACCATGCCCTTGGCGTGTTCCTCGACCTTCTTCGCCAGCTCCCACAGCGGCGGCACGTTCGACAGCACCTTCTGCGCCGCGCGCCGCGCGAGACGATAGGCGCGTCCCGATACCAGCCGCGCGAGATAGCGGTTGAGCGCGCCCACGGCCGGCGAGATCGACATGTCGTTGTCGTTGAGGATCACCAGCACATCGAGATCCATCACGCCGGCGTTGTTCATGGCCTCGAAGGCCTGACCGCCGGACATGGCGCCGTCGCCGATCACCGCCACCACGCGGCGCCGCTCGCCCTTGAGTTTCGCGGCCTGCGCCATGCCGAGCGCCGCCGAGATCGAGGTGCTGGAATGCGCGGTGCCGAAGGTGTCGTAAGGGCTCTCGGCTCGCCGCGGAAAGCCGGAGATGCCGCCCAGCATGCGCAGACGCGCCATGTCCGCGCGGCGTCCGGTGAGGATCTTGTGGGCGTAGCTTTGATGGCCCACATCCCAGACCAGGCGGTCCTCCGGGGTGTCGAACACGTAGTGCAGCGCGATGGTGAGTTCCACCGTGCCCAGATTGGAGGACAGGTGGCCGCCGGTCTTGCTCACCGATTCCAGCAGGAAGGCACGCAGTTCCTGGGCGAGCTGATGCAGCTCCGCCCGCTCCAGCCGCCGCAGCGCGGCCGGGTCGTCGATTCGTTCCAGCAGGGGATAGGCCATCAGAAGCTGCGCAAGACGATGAAGTCCGCGAGCCCCCGCAATTGCGATGCCCGTTCGCCGAAGGGTGCGAGCGCGGCATGGGCGTCCTGCCGCAGCCGCTCGGCCCATTCGCGCGCCTGGGCGATGCCGAGCAGGCTGACATAGGTCGGCTTGCCCTGGGCGGCGTCCTTGCCGGCGGTCTTGCCCAGGGTCTCGGTGGGCGCCTCGGCGTCGAGGATGTCGTCCACCACCTGGAAAGCGAGGCCGATGCATTTTGCATAGCGGTCCAGCGCTTCCAACTCCCCGTTCGCGAGCGTGCCGCAGCGCGCGCCGAGCAGCACCGAGGCGCGGATCAGCGCGCCGGTCTTGTGGATGTGCATGAACTCGAGCTCGGTCAGCGAAATCTGCTTGCCGACCGAATCAAGGTCAAAGGCCTGCCCACCAGCCATGCCGCGCGAGCCGGAGGCAAGGGCAAGCAATTCGATC
>QGUL01000344.1 GCA_003242425.1 Pseudomonadota bacterium
CCCGTCATGCTGGCCGGCCGTTTGGGCCACTTTCCAGCCATCGGACCCTTTGGCGGCCGGTTTATCGGGGTTTACCCGGGGCCGAAAGCGCTTCGCTACGGCGCCAGTACGCTGGGCGGGGCGGTCAACTACGTCTCGCGTACGGGCTTCGACGCGGAGCCGCTGTCGATCCGGCTGGACGCCGGCAGTTTCGGCTATCTGCGCTCGCACATCGCGACCGGCGGCGTGCGGGACGAGATCGACTATTACGCCGGCTTCTCCACCTTCGATCAGGACGGCTTCCGCCGTCACGCCGTACAGCAGAGCCGGCGCTTCAACGCCAACGTCGGCTACCGGCTCGGCGACGACCTGGAGACGCGCTTCTATTTCTCGTGGGCGACGAGCGATTCGGAGTTGCCGGGCAATCTGACGAAGGCGCGACTGAAGCGCGATCCGCGCCGCGCCAACGCCGACAACGTGGCCGGCGATCAGCGGCGCGACACCGACACCGTGCGGATCGCCAACCGCACGGTGTGGCGCTTCGGCAGCTCGCGTGTCGAGGCGGCTGTGTACTTCACCGACTTCGCGCTCTTCCATCCGATCTTCCAGGTGCTCAATCAGGATGCGCGGATCGCGGGCGGAGAACTGCGCTTCGTCAGCGAAGCGCTGCTGGCCGGCAGACGGAACATCTTCATCGCCGGCTACGCGCCCTCGCGCGGCATCGTCGACGAGGACCGCCACGTCAACGACTACGGACGCCGCGGCGCGCGCACCGACAAGACGACCCAGATCGCCACCAACCACGAGTTCTATTTCCAGAACACGCACTACGTGCTGCCCGAACTCGCCCTCGTGTTCGGCGTGCAGCACACGCGCGCGCGTCGCGATCTGAACGACAAGTTCGGCGCCGACGGCAGTTACGACAAGACGCACACCGGCACCAGTCCGAAGTACGGGCTGCTCTACGAGCTCTCGCCCGCGGTGCAGCTGTTCGCCAACATCTCGAAGAGTTTCGAACCGCCGTCCTTCAGCGAAGGGCTGGCCGCCGGACAGCCGAACAAGGCGCAGCGCGGCTGGACCTACGAGCTCGGCACGCGTGGCGAAACGCCGTTCGTCCATTGGGATGTCGCGCTCTATCACGCCAGGCTGCGCGACGAGCTGCTCGGGATCACGCCGGGCGCCGGCGCGAATGCGATCACGGTGAATGTGCCTCGCACCGTGCATCAGGGGCTGGAAGCCGCGTTCGGCGGACGCGCGGGCGCGTTCCAATGGCGCGCGGCGGTGCTGCTCAACCGCTTCCGCTTCGACGGCGACCCGGCGTTCGGCCATAACACGCTGCCCGGCATTCCCAAGGCGCTGGTGCGCGGGGACTTGCTGTATCGCGGGCCGAACGGTTTTTACGCCGGACCGAACCTCGAATGGTCGCCGCGCGCATACCCGGTCGACATGGCGAACACCCTGGAGGCCGATCCCTATGCCGTCTGGGGCTTCAAACTGGGGCAGGAGGCGGGCAGGCGATGGTCGTGGTTTGTCGAAGTGCGCAATCTGTTCGACAAGAGATACGCGGCCACCACCGGAGTCATACGCGATGCGCGGCATCCGCTGGCCGACCTGGCTCAGTTTCTGCCCGGCGACGGACGCTCGGTTTACGCGGGCGTGCAATGGCGGATGTAAGTGAACGTACCGGTGAAAGTCCGAAAGTACTGTGAAGGGGAGACGAACATGAACAGAATCCTGAAATGCGCGGCGGCTTTCATCGCCGTATCGCTTTGTGCGCCGGCGGGCGTCTCCGCGCACGTCACGCTCGAAACCAAGCAGGCACGCGTGGGCAGCTACTACAAGGCCGTCTTGCGCGTTCCGCACGGTTGCCACGGTTCGCCGACATTGAGAGTGCGGGTGCGCATTCCGGAAGGGGTCATCAACGTGAAGCCTCAACCGAAGCCCGGTTGGACGCTGGAGCTGGTGAAGGGCGACTACGCCAGGCCCTATGCCGCGCATCACGGCGCGCCGGTGTCCGCCGGCGTGCGCGAACTGGTGTGGTCCGGGCGGCTGCCCGACGAGTATTACGACGAGTTCGTGTTCTCGTCCTATCTGAGCACCGATTTGCCGGCCGGCGGCACGCTTTATTTCCCGGTGGTGCAGGAATGCGAGAAGGGGATCAGTCGCTGGACCGATGTGCCGGGGCAAGGCGGCAAATTTCCGGCGCCGGGGGTGAGACTGCTGCCCTGATCATGGCGCGCGCTTTCCGGCGCGCCGGCATGCAACACGTCGGCGTGCCGGGAAGGCGGGCGGCGATTGCGGCAACGCGACCGTCCAGCTTCGCCATAAGAAAATCGCCGGCGGGAATTTCCGTTGCGCGGCATAAGCTTAAAAAAACTAAATCGTTCCGTTGCGGCGCATAGATTCTTAATGTTGCTCCCTGTCTTCAACAGGGAGTCCGCAATGTTCAAGAAACTGCTGCTGGCAACGGCGTTTGCGATCGCGGCCGCTCCGGCCGCCGCGCAGACCACGCTGCTCAACGTGTCCTACGATCCCACCCGGGAGCTTTATCAGAACTTCAACCAGTCGTTCGTCAAATACTGGAAGGCCAAGACCGGCCAGACGGTCACCGTCAAGCAGTCGCACGGCGGTTCGGGCAAGCAGGCGCGCGCGGTGATCGACGGGCTGGAGGCCGATGTGGTGACGCTTGCCCTGGCCTATGACATCGACGCGCTGGCCGACCACAAGCTGATTCCGCAGGACTGGCAGAAGCGGCTCCCGCAAAAAACCCCCCCTAACC
>QGUL01000345.1 GCA_003242425.1 Pseudomonadota bacterium
CGTTGGGTCTGGGATTTTTATAAGAGACAGGGTGGTGAACGGCCGCTACGAACATCCGAATTTCTCGCCGGGCTCCTACTGGCAGGCGGGCGCGGGGCTGTCCTTGAAGTTTTTGTTCAATGCCACCCGCTACGCCTCCTACCGGTCCAATATCGAGCTGCTGCTGCACTACAAGGTCGGCATGGCGCATGTGGCGAGCGGCTGGCTGTTCACGGTGGTGGCGCGATTGTGAAGGAGGGCGGATGAAAAGGCGGTGGCTGTGCGGCGTTGCCTTGGGGCTGGCACTGGTGACGGCGGTGGTCTGGGCATTCCCGCGCGGGCAGGCGGACGGCGCCGCGCCCCTGCGGCTTTCGGGGACGTACCTGCAACTGACCGCCGGCCATCTGGAATGGCGTGAGGAGGACTGGGAAGAACTGTTCGCCTATTTCCGCGAGCTGGGGCTTTCGGAGCTCATCGTGCAATGGTCGGCCTACGAGGACAGCCGCTTCTATCCCGACGCCATGGCGCCCGGCACGAAGCCTTCGCCGATCGAGAGCGTCCTGAGGCTGGCCGACCGGACCGGCATGCGGGTAAGGCTTGGCCTCGCCTTCGAGGAGCGATACTGGACCGAGCTCGCCAAAAAGCCTGAGGAGCTTGCGCCGTATCTGGAAACGCTTGCGCAGCGTTCGGTGGCGATCGCGCAGGCCTTGTGGCCCCTGGCCCGCGAACACGTGTCCTTCACCGGCTGGTATATCCCGCAGGAAATCGACGACGAGAGCTGGCGCGAGCCCGAATACCGTCAATTGCTCCACGACTTCCTCGCGCGGCTCGGCCGGGCGTTGCACGAGATCGCTCCCGATACGCCCGTCGCCGTTTCCGGTTTCTCCAACGGCATGACAGACCCCGTCGCCTTCGAGGCATTCTGGAAGAACCTGCTCATGCAGGCGCCGCAGATCGATACCGTGCTGTTCCAGGACGGCGTCGGGGCGCACAAACTCGATCTGTTCGAACTGCCGCTCTATGCGGCGGCCATCCGCAACGCGGCGGTCGAGACCTCGCGGGAGGTCGTGTTCATCGTGGAGCTCTTCGACCAGGTCGCCGGGCCTCCCATCGACGAGAACCCCTTCCAGGCCGTGCCGGCGGCGCTGCCGCGCATTTTGCAGCAGCTCGAAGTCGCGCAACGCTACGCTTCCATGGCGGTGGCGTTCAGCGTGCCCGAATATCTTTCGCCCAAGGGCGGGCAGGCGGCGGGGCTGCTTTACGACGAATACCGGGTCGCTTGCGTGACGAAGGCCTGCAGGGCGGCCGGGCAATGAGCGCCGCCCCGGCGGGGCCTACCGTCCGCCCGCCACATCGATGAAACCGCCGGTGGTGTAGGCGGCTTCGTCCGACAACAGCCACAGGATCGCGTAGGCCACTTCCTCCGCATGACCGCCGCGCCGCAGCGGCACGTTGGCTTTCACGCGCTCGACGCGGTCCGGTTCGCCGCCGCTTGCATGCATTTCGGTGTAAATGAATCCGGGCCGTACGGCGTTGACGCGAATGCCTTCCTGTGCGACCTCGTGCGCGAGACCGATGGTGAAGGTGTCGACCGCGCCCTTGGAGGCGGCGTAGTCCACATACTCGAAAGGCGAGCCGGTCTTGGCCGCAATGGAAGATACGTTGACGATGGCGCCGCCCGCACCGCCATGCCGCGTGGACATGCGCCGCACGGCTTCGCGCGCGCACAGCATGGTGCCGATGACATTGGTCGCGAAGATGCGTTGCATGCGTCCGGCGTCCATCGTCTCGACCCGCATCTGCCGTTCCAGGATACCGGCGTTGTTGACGAGCGCGTCCAGACGGCCGAACTCGCGGTCCACGGTTTCGAACAGGTCCACGACTTGCGCTTCGACAGAGACGTCTGCCGGAACGGCGATCGCGTGACCCCCTTCGCTTCGGATTTTCTCGACCACCTGCTGCGCGGCCTCGGCATCGCGCCTGTAGTTCACGCATACCGCGTAGCCGCGTTTGGCGGCGAGCAGGGCAGTTGCGGCACCGATCCCGCGGCCGCCGCCCGTAACGAGCAGAACCTTGCGCTGCTGCATGCTGATCTTCCCCGGGTAACGACGGACGCAACTATAAGCGATTCTCAGCCGCCGACGGCCTGGACGATGGCCTCGCGCTGTTTGGCGTCCGGCAGGCGCCCGCGGCCGGCGCTCATGTTGTCGCGTACGTGTTCCACCTTCGACGTGGCGGGAATGGCGCAGGTCACCGCGGGATGCGAGATGACGAATTTGAGCATCAGTTGCGCCCAGCTTTCGCAATCGAGGTCCACGGCCCATTTCGGAACGGGCTTGCCGCGCAGGCGCGAGAACAGCCCCCCGCCGCCGAATGGACGGTTGACGATCACGGCGACGCCGCGTTCCCGGGCCAGCGGCAGCAGCCTGCGTTCGGCCTCGCGCTCGGCCACGGAGTAGTTGATCTGGATGAAGTCGAGCGGATGTTTCTCGACGAGCCGTGTCATCTCGTCGTGTGCGCCGGCCGTGTAGTGGGTAATGCCGACGTAGCGCACCTTCCCGGCCGCCTTCCATTCGCGCAGCGTGGCCAGATGCGTCTCCACGTCCAGGAGGTTGTGCACCTGCATGAGGTCGATGCGTTCGGTGCGCAGCTTGCGCATCGACGCCTCCATCTGCTCGACGCCGGCCTGCCGCCCCGAGGTCCAGACCTTGGTCGCGAGGAAGAGCTTGTCCGCAAGGCCGGTCCTTTAAAAAAATTGAAGCCGCCCCACAAAAGGGA
>QGUL01000346.1 GCA_003242425.1 Pseudomonadota bacterium
TTGGGGAAGGAGGTCCCCAGCAGGCCCGCAGCCTCGAACATCGATTGCGCCGACCAGAGCGTGAGCGCGTCCTCCGGCCGCTGGCCTTTCAGTTCCAGCAGGTTGATGGTGCTCTGCGTGAGCGAGAGGTTGCCGGAGCTGAGGATGATGATCACCCGGTCACCGGGCGACTCGTACACGCGCAGCTTGCGGAAGGTGGAGACGTGGTCGACCCCGGCGTTGGTGCGGGAGTCGGCAGCGAACACCATGCCCTGATCCAGCAATGCGCCGACGCAGTAAGTCATAAGGAATGAGCCTCTCGGGAGACGGCGACGACGCGCGCCGTTGCCGGTGGGCTGCAATTCCGGTTCCCGCCGTCTGGCTTCGACAGCCTCAGGCGCCCAGCCGCGCGGCGGGGTCCTGCCGGTAGAAGGCGGCGAGCTGGTCGTAAAGCTCGGGATAGCAGAGCTTGAGCCGCGTCGGGTCGGTGAAGAACACCTCGCTCATGACGGCGAAGAATTCCGCCGGATGCTCGGCGGCGTAGGCGTCGAAGGGCAGCTCGCGCCCCCATTCGTCCACGGGCGGAGGATCGGGGTCGTCCGGATAGCGTGCCTCGCCGCGCTCGACCGCATCGCAGAAGTGCTCGTAGCTCTGGCTCAGGGTTTCGTACCAGAGCGCGGGATTCATGCCCCGGTGCGGGGCGGGATAACCGTCGGCGTCGCCCTTGCGCAGCATGTCGAGCTTGTGGGCGAATTCGTGGATGACCACGTTGTAGCCGCCGCGGTCGCTCAGGCAGACGTCCTGCCAGGACAGCACCACCGGCCCGCCCGGCCAGGCTTCGCCGGACAGCCGGTCGGTCCATTCGTGCACCACGCCGGCTTCGTCCACCTCCTGCCGCCGCACCTCGAATTCGCCCGGATAGACGACCACGCCGACCCAGCCGTCGTAGTAGCCGATGCCCAGGTTGAGGATCGGCAGGCAGGCCTGCACGGCGATGGCCAGCCGGATCTCGTCGCTCAGTTCCAGCCCGGCGGCGCCGTGCATCTCCTTTTCCGCCAGGAACAGGACGGTGAGGTCGTGCAGGCGCCGGCGTTCCTCCTCGTTCAGGTAGCCGAGGAAGGGCAGGCGCTCCAGCGTGCGCTGCCACAGGTCTGCGGGAATGCGGTGACGTTTCAGCGTGCGGCGTCGGCGCCAGGCGGTGAACAAAGCGAACACTCTCCGATCGAAAGCGGGGAACCGAATTATGCCTGCCCGCAGCCGGGCTCCGGCTGGTGGCATAATTGTCGTCGCTGGTCTCCCGCATGATTACCCTCGTCAAACCCCAACTCGCCGAAGCCGCCGACGCCTCCCCCGTCGAGCAGATGGTGCTCGGCCTCGAAACCGAGGAAGAGCGCGAACTGGTCCGCCGCGCCTACGACTACGCGCAGCCCATTTACACGGACAAGCGTCTCAGCACCGGAGCGCCGACCGCCGAACACGCCGAAGGCATCGCCCTGACGCTCGCCGAGCTGCGCGTGGATGCGGAAACGCGCGCCGCCGGCCTGCTGTTCGCGGTGCCGGAGTACGTCGAGGACGCCGAAGCCAAGCTCACCGAAAAGTTCGGCGGTTCCGTGGCGCGCCTGGTCATGGGGCTTTGGAAGCTCGGCCGGCTGCGGGTGGTGACGCGCGACATCGCCGGCGCGCAGCAGGCCGCCAAGGCCGGGCAGGTGGAAACCCTGCGCAAGATGCTGCTGGCGATGGTCGAGGACATCCGCGTGGTGGTCGTGCGCCTGGCGAGCCGCACCCAGACGCTGCGCTATCTCGCCCGCAACGAGATCCCGGAGCGTACGCTCATCGCGCGCGAGACGCTCGACATCTACGCGCCCCTCGCCAACCGGCTGGGCATCTGGCAGCTCAAGTGGGAACTGGAGGACCTGTCGTTCCGGTTCCTCGACCCCGACAAGTACAAGGAGATCGCGCGCCTGCTCGACGAGAAGCGCGTGGAGCGCGAGATCTTCATCCAGGAGGCGATCAAGACGCTCAAGCGCGAACTGGACGCCGCGGGCATCAAGGCCGAAGTGACCGGGCGGCCCAAGCATCTCTACAGCATCTACAACAAGATGCGCACCAAGGGCCTCGACTTCGAGGAGCTCTACGACCTGCGCGGCCTGCGCGTGCTGGTCGACACCCAGCGCGAGTGCTACACCGTGCTCGGCCTGGTGCACAACCTGTGGACACCCATTCCCGGCGAGTTCGACGACTACATCTCGCGCCCCAAGGCGAACAATTACCGTTCGCTGCACACCGCCGTGTTCGGGCCCGACGGGCGCGCGATGGAAGTGCAGATCCGCACGCACGAGATGCACGAGCATGCCGAGCTCGGCGTGGCGGCGCACTGGCGCTACAAGGAACGCAGTCTGCAGGGCGCGAAGGACAGCGGCGAGCGCGACACCTCCTTCGAGGACCGCATCGCCTGGCTGCGGCAGATGCTGGCGTGGCGCGACGAGATCGTCAGCTCCGCCGACTGGGTGGAGCAGACCAAGCGCGCGGCGCTCAGCGACACGGTCTACGTCTTCACCCCGCAGGGCAAGGTGATCGACCTGCCGCAGGGCTCGACGCCGGTGGATTTCGCCTACGCGCTGCACACCGACGTCGGCCATCGCTGCCGCGGCGCCAAGGTCGACGGCGTGATGGTGCCGCTCAACTACAAGCTGCAGAACGGCCAGCGGGTGGAGATCATCACCGCCAAGACCGGCGGCCGCGCGCCCGAGCGGCGGCCACCCCCACCCCGCCACCCGC
>QGUL01000347.1 GCA_003242425.1 Pseudomonadota bacterium
CTAAGATCCCAACACAACCCCCCGCTCCGGTCCCCGAGTTCTGTACCCGTGTCTTCCCCCGCACCCGATCGAAGCGGAACAGTCCGTGCTCGGTGGATTGCTGCTGGACAACAGCGCCTGGGACCGCATCGGCGACGTCCTGTCGGAAGAGGATTTCTACCGCGACGACCACCGTCGCATCTACCGTCACATCGCCAAGCTGCTGAGCGAAGGCAAGCCCGCCGACGTGGTGACGGTGCACGAGTCCATCGAATCGAGCGAGGACAAGGACAAGACCGGCGGGCTGGCCTACCTCGGCTTGCTCGCCCACAACACCCCGACCGCGCACAACATCCGCCGCTACGCCGAGATCGTGCGCGAGCGGGCGGTGATGCGGCGCCTGGTCGCCGTCGGCACCGAGATCGCCGACAGCGCGCTCAACCCGCAGGGCAAGAGCGTCGGCCAACTGCTCGACGAAGCCGAATCGAAGGTGATGGAAATCGCCGAAAGCGGCGCGCGCGGGCAGCAGGGCTTCGTGCACATGTCGCAGCTCGTGACGCAGGTGATGGAACGGGTGGACCAGCTCTACAGCCGCGAGAACCCCTCCGACATCACCGGCATCCCCACGGGCTTCGACGATCTCGACCAGATGACCTCGGGCCTGCAGGAAGGCGACCTCATCATCGTCGCCGGCCGTCCCAGCATGGGCAAGACCGCATTCTCGCTCAACATCGGCGAGAACGTGGCGCTCAACACCGGCCTGCCGGTGGCGGTGTTCAGCATGGAAATGAGCGGCGCGCAGCTCGCCGCGCGGATGCTCGGTTCCATCGCCCGCATCGACCAGCACAAGCTGCGCACCGGCCGTCTGTCGGACGAGGACTGGAGCCGCCTCACCACCGCGCTCGGCAAGCTGCACGACGCCAACATCCACATCGACGAGACGCCCGCGCTCACCGCGCTCGAGCTGCGGGCGAGGGCGCGGCGGCTCTACCGGCACTACGGCGGCAAGCTGGGGCTCATCATCATCGACTACCTGCAGCTCATGTCCTCCACCTCGCCGGGCGAGAACCGCGCGACTGAGATTTCCGAGATCTCGCGTTCGCTGAAGGCGCTCGCGAAAGAGCTGCACGTGCCGGTGATCGCGCTGTCGCAGTTGAACCGCAGCCTGGAGCAGCGCCACGACAAGCGTCCCATCATGTCGGACCTGCGCGAATCCGGCGCGATCGAGCAGGACGCCGACCTCATCCTCGCCATCTACCGCGACGAGGTCTACAACCCGCAGTCGGCCGACAAGGGCACGGCCGAGATCCTCATCCTCAAGCAGCGCAACGGCCCCATCGGCAAGGTGAAGACCACCTTCCTCGGCCAATACACGCGGTTTGAAAATTACGCCGATCCCAATCGCTTTTAACTGGGAGCAGCGTAATTTCGGTGAAGGCTGACGTTCACGGCGCGACCACGTTGCCGGCCAGCGCCGCACGGCGCTTCACTGCGCCGTAGTCTGCTGCGCTTCCTGCGATGCCTGAACGCGCGTCACTTTCACCGCATGCGCGCGTTGCGCGCGCACATCCGTGACTTCGAACAGATAGCCGTCGTGGGTGAAGCTGTCGCCGACCAGGGGCGGACGCTGCAGCCGCGCGGCGACGAGTCCCGCGGCGGTGGTGTAGCGCTCGTCTTCGCTTACCAGGCCGCTCGTCTCCAGCACGTTCTCCAGTTGATGGAGACTTGCGCCGCCGTCCACCAGCCATACGCCTTCGCCCTGCGCTTCGATGGCCGGCTTCTCGCCTTCCTCCAGAAAGTCGCCCGCGATCGCTTCCAGGATGTCGAGCGGCGTGATGCAGCCCTGGACGATGCCGTGCTCGTCGCTCACCAGCGCGAGCTGCGCGCCGGCCTGCCGCAGATGCTGGATCGCTTTGAGCGCCGACATGTGCTCGGGCAGGATCATGGGCTCGCGGATGCTTTCCTCCTGGATGCGTCCCGTGTGCACGAGGTCGTAGATCGCGTCCTTGGCGCGCACGAGACCGAGCAGGTTGTCGAGCGAGCCGCGCGCGACCGGATAGCGGCTGTGCGGCCGCGCGCGCAACTGCTGTCGGATGGTTTCGGGGTCGGCGTCGATGTCGATCCAGGCGATCTCCGGACGCGGCGTCATCAGCGAACGCAGCGAACGCTCGGCGAGCGAGAGCACGCCGCGCACCATCTGCCGTTCCTCGGCCGCGAAGGCCGGCGCTTCGCCGGGCAGCACCGCCACGCCTGCAACCGGTTCGGCCTGCAAGGCTTGCGGCCCGGCGAGCAGCCGCAGCACCGCTTCGGCCGTGCGCTGGCGCAAGGGGCGCCTGGCCTGCTGCTTGAGGTAGTTGCGCTGCGCGACCTGGTTCAGCGCCTCGATCATCACCGAGAAGCCGATGGCTGCATAGAGATAGCCCTTCGGGATGTGGAAGCCGAGGCCGTCTGCGACCAGACTCAGACCGATCATGAGCAGGAAGGCGAGACACAGCACCACCACCGTCGGGTGCGCCATGACGAACGTGGTGAGCGGCCCGGAGGCGAACAGCATGACGACGATCGCCACAAACACGGCCAGCATCATGACCGGCAGGTCGTTGACCATGCCGATGGCGGTGATCACCGAGTCGAGCGAGAACACCGCATCCAGCGCGACGATCTGCGCCACGACCACCCACAGGCCCGAATGCACCCTCGTGCCTTCGGCGTGATGCTGCTGCTGGCCTTCCAGCCGCTCGTGCAGCTCGGTAGTTGCCTTGTAGAGCCCTCTCT
>QGUL01000024.1 GCA_003242425.1 Pseudomonadota bacterium
TCACCAACGCGCGGATCGTCGACTACACCGGCATCTACAAGGCCGACATCGGCATCAAGCACGGCTTCATCAGCGCCATCGGCAAGGCGGGCAATCCGGACATCCAGCCGGGCGTGAACATCCCCATCGGGCCAGGCACGGAAATCATCGCCGGCGAAGGCATGATCGTCACCGCGGGTGGCATCGATTCGCACATCCATTTCATCTGTCCGCAGCAGATCGAGGAAGCGCTGCATTCGGGCGTGACCACCATGATCGGCGGCGGCACCGGTCCCGCGACCGGCACCTACGCCACGACCTGCACGCCCGGCGTGTGGAATATCGAGCGCATGCTGCAATCCGCGGAAGCCTTCCCGATGAACCTCGGCTTCCTCGGCAAGGGCAACGCCAGCCTGCCGCTCGCGCTGGAGGAACAGGTGCGCGCCGGCGCGATGGGTCTCAAGCTGCACGAGGACTGGGGCACCACGCCCGCCGCGATCGACTGCTGCCTGAGCGTGGCCGACCGGATGGACGTGCAGGTCGCGATCCACACCGACACGCTCAACGAATCGGGTTTCGTGGAAACCACCCTCGCCGCCTTCAAGGGCCGCACCATCCACACCTATCACACCGAAGGCGCGGGCGGCGGCCACGCGCCGGACATCATCAAGGCGGCGGGCGAGCCGAACGTGCTGCCCTCCTCCACCAACCCCACCCGGCCCTACACGGTCAACACTATCGACGAGCATCTGGACATGCTCATGGTGTGCCACCACCTCGATCCCAACATCGCCGAGGACGTGGCTTTCGCCGAATCGCGCATCCGCCGCGAGACCATCGCCGCCGAGGACATCTTCCACGACCTCGGCGTGTTCAGCATGGTGTCCTCGGATTCGCAGGCCATGGGGCGCGTCGGCGAAGTGGTGATCCGCACCTGGCAGACCGCGCACAAGATGAAAGTCCAGCGCGGCAGCCTGCCCGGCGATCCCGCGCATCACGACAACCTGCGCGTGAAGCGCTACATCGCCAAATACACCATCAACCCCGCCATCTCGCACGGCATCGCGCATGTGGTGGGCTCTGTGGAGGCGGGCAAATTCGCGGACCTGGTGCTGTGGAAACCCGCCTTCTTCGGCGTGAAGCCTTCGCTGGTGCTGAAGGGCGGCATGATCGCCGCGGCAGCGATGGGCGATCCCAACGCCTCCATTCCCACGCCGCAGCCGGTGCATTACCGGCCGATGTTCGGCAGTTTCGACAAGGCCTGCCGCGCGACCTCGATGACTTTCGTCTCGCAGGCCGCGCTCGACGCCGGCGTGCCCGAACGCCTGAAGCTGGAAAAACGCATCGTCGCCGTGCGCAACACGCGCAACATCGGCAAGAAGGATCTGCCCTACAACGACGCCACGCCGCGCATCGAAGTCGATCCGCAGACCTACGAAGTGCGCGCCGACGGCGAGTTGCTCGTCTGCGAACCGGCGAGCGTGCTGCCCATGGCCCAACGTTACTTCCTGTTCTGACCATGCTGATCATCGAACGCAAAGCCGATGCCTCCGCCGCGCCGTCGAGCGCGGAACTGGTGCTGCCTTTCGAGCTGCGCCAGAAGAGCCGCCTGCGCGCCGTCTTGAGCACCGGCGAGGAAGCCGCGCTCTTCATGCCGCGCGGCACGGTACTGCGCGACGGCGATTGTCTGCAGGCGGAAGACGGCCGCGTCGTGCGCGTGGTAGCGCAGGCCGAGTGCGTGCTGCACATTACCGCGCCCGACGCCCGTACGCTCACGCGCATCGCCTATCACCTCGGCAACCGCCACATGCCGCTGCAAGTCGGCGACGGCTGGCTGCGTGTGGAAGCGGACCATGTGCTGCGCGACATGGTGCTGGGCCTCGGCGGCGAAGCCGTCGAGACCGAAGCACCTTTCGAACCGGAAGCGGGCGCCTACGGCGGACACGGCGGCCACACCCATCCGCATTCGCACGGCAAGGGCGCGAAAATCCACGACCACTTCCACGATCACGCGCACGGGCACAGCCATGACCACGGCCATTGAAGCGCTGCCGCTGTTGCGCCTGTTGCAGCTCAGCAGCCCCGCCCTGCCGGTGGGCGCGTACAGCTATTCGCAGGGACTGGAATGGGCGGTGGAGGACGGCACCGTGCGCGACGCCGCCACCGCGCAACGCTGGATCGGTGACGTCCTGCGCTACACCATGGGCCGCTTCGAAGCGCCCGTGTGGCTGCGCCTGCACGCCGCCTGGCAACGCGACGATCTCGATGCGGTCGCGCATTGGAACGCGCGCTTCCTCGCCTCGCGCGAGTCCGCGGAACTGCGCGCCGAAACCCTGCAGATGGGCTACTCCCTGCGCGCGCTGTTGCGCGATCTGCGCGAGCTCGACGTCGCGCCGCTCGACGCCTTCGACGCGCTTTGCTATCCGACCGCGGCCGCATTCGCCGCGGCGCGCTGGCGCATCGATGCGCAGGCCGGTCTGGTCGCCTACCTCTGGGCGTGGGCGGAGAACCTCGCCATGGCGGCCTTGAAAGCCGTGCCGCTCGGTCAGGTCGCTGGCCAGCGCATGCTGTCGGCGCTGCTGCCCGCGCTCGAAAGCGCCGCGCGCGAGGCCGCGACACTGGCCGACGCGGAACTCAGCAATTTCGCACCGGGACTCGCCATGGCGAGCAGCCTGCACGAAACCCAGTACAGCCGGCTCTTCCGATCATGAGCACAGACAAACAACCCCTGCGCGTGGGCATCGGCGGTCCCGTCGGCTCGGGCAAGACCGCGCTGACGCTGGCGCTGTGCCGCGCGCTGCGCGACAAGTACAACATCGCCGTCGTCACCAACGACATCTACACCGCCGAGGACGCACAGTTCCTCACCCGTCACCAAGCGCTGGAACCCGAACGCATCATCGGCGTGGAGACCGGCGGCTGCCCGCACACCGCGATCCGCGAGGACGCCTCCATCAATCTGGAAGCGGTCGCGCGGCTGAACGCGCGCTTTCCGGGCCTGGACCTCATCTTCGTCGAAAGCGGCGGCGACAATCTCGCCGCCACCTTCAGTCCGGAACTCTCCGATCTCACGCTCTACGTGATCGACGTCGCCGCGGGCGACAAGATCCCGCGCAAGGGCGGCCCCGGCATCACCAAGAGCGATCTGCTCATCATCAACAAGATCGATCTCGCGCCCATGGTCGGCGCCTCGCTGGAAGTGATGGACCGCGACGCGCGCAGGATGCGGGGCGATCGCCCTTTCCTCTTCACCAATCTCAAGACCGGGCAGGGTCTCGCCGAAGTCATCGCCTTCATCGCAGAACGCGGCATGCTCGGTCTGGCACGCGCATAGGGAGTCACCATGATTCGTACACTCGCCTCGATCGTCCTGCTCACGTCTTGCGGCACGGCGCTGGCGCATCCCGGTCATCTGCACGCTGAGGGCTTCGGCGCCGGCTTCGCGCATCCCTTCATCGGACTCGATCATCTGCTTGCGATGCTGGCGGTCGGCGTGTATGCCGCACAACGGCAAGGTACGCGGGCGCTGCTTGCGCCGGCGCTCTTCGTCCTCGGCATGCTCGCCGGCGCCGCCTACGCCCTGCAGGGCGGCACCTTGCCCTATGTCGAACACGGCATCGCGCTTTCGGTGCTCGTGATCGGGCTGCTGATTGCCTTCATGCCCGCCGGTCGTGCCGGAACGAACGCGGCGCTCGCCTTCTTCGCCTGCGCCGCGGTATTGCACGGCTATGCGCACGGCGCGGAATTGCCGCCCGGCGCGACTGCCGCGCATTACATGGCCGGCTTCGCGCTCGCCACCGCGCTGTTGCACGGTGCGGGCTATCTGCTCGGCAGGGCGCTCAATACGAAACATGTGTGGCGCCGTTCGGCCGGCCTTGCGGTCTCGGCAGCGGGCGCGGCGCTGGTCATGCTCTGACCCGAAGCACGCCACCTCACCCTACTTGTCCTCGACAGACAGCCGGCTTATAGACCATCAGCCGTAGCCGGACGGCTGCGCCATTGCATGGCGTTTGCTTCCCGGGCGGGCATGAAAGCGCTGCTGTGCGCCCTGCTCGCCCTGTCCGCAGCCGGTCCGCTGCGTGCCGCCGACGGTTGGTGGGAAACCGTCAAGGACACCACGCCCTACGGCCTCGCGGATGAAGCCGAACGGGCGGAAGGCTACTGGCACGGCCTTCGCGCCGGGAGCGCAAGCATCGCCCGCGACGGGCGCTGGGAGCTGCTGCTGTCCGGCTATGCCTGGCACGAGGAGGGCGACCGGTACAACGAAAAGGCGTGGGGACTCGGGATCGCCAGACGCGTGACGGACGCGCGCGGAAACGAACGTCTGCTCTATGCGCTGGCGAGCAAGGATTCCTACAGCAAACCGCAATACCTCGCCGGCTACGCCTGGCTCGCGCGCTGGCCGCTCGGCGAAAAGCTGCAATTCGGCGCCGGCTATACCGCCTTTCTCATGGCGCGCAGCAAGTACGGGCCGGGCAATTACATCCCCTTCCCCGGCGTGCTGCCGGTGGCGAGCCTCGGTACCGAACGCATGAACCTCATGGCGGCCTACGTACCCGCCTTTGCGGGCGGCAACGTGTTGTTCGTCTTCGGCCGCATCGGTTTCTGAATCAGGGCAACAACTCGCGCGCCCAGTCCGGCAGGCTGCGCGCCCTGTAGGTGCGCTTGCCGCGTTCGTAGGTCGCGATATGGCGGTACGGCTCGGTCGCCGAGCTGTTGTCGAGCACCAGCGCAAGATCGACGAACGTCAGCGCCTGGCGCAGGTTCGCGAGCGTGCGCGGAAAGCGCTCGAGCAGCTTGTCGTCCGGCACGTCGTGGCCGCCGCCTTCGATGCGCTGCACCACCCGGGCGATGGAAAGCTGCACGTCCGCCAGTCCGATGAACACCAGGAAGATCGCGTAGCCCCGCGCCTGCGCTTCGCGCAGGAACGCCACCTTGTCGCCCACCGGATCGGAGAACACCGTCTCCATGCAGAACGAGACCTTGCGCGCCGCGAGCGCCCGGCGTTCCTTGTCCGCGATCGCGGCCGCCTCGTAGGCCACGCGCTCGGGCGCTTCCGGATCGAGCATGCGCGCGATGCGGTCGGCGTTGACGAACGGCCAGCCGAGATCGGCGAGGAAGTGATCGTAGAACGTGGTCTTGCCGGCGCCGTTGGAGCCGGCCAGCACGACGATGGTCGGACCGTTGCGCAGGCGGCGGCGAGCCTCGGCCAGGCTCGCCGTCTTCATCGCGTCGCGACCTTCTTCTTCGCGCGTGCACTCACGCCGCAGTCGCAGGCGATGCCGGCAGGATGCTGATGCATGAACCGGCGGCCTTCGAAACGGCCGACGGTGCGCTTGCCGTCCGCCTCGATGCGCACGATGTAACCGGGATGCTCGGGCAAGGCTTCATAGACCGGCCGGCCCTGCGCGCGCAGGACTTCGACGATCTGGCCGCGACCGCGCGACGACTTGAGCACGCTCTCCAGCCGGGCGCGCATGTCGGCGCGCGTCGTCTCCGGACGGCTTCGGGAAAGATCGGCGAGCTTCAGGCGCAGCACTTCCTCGTAGGAGAGCACGGCTTCCGCCGCGCGGCCGAGCTTGGCCCAGTGTTCGATTTGCGAGGTGATGGTACGGTCGGTGGCTTCGGCCTCCATGCGGGCCGCGAGCACCAACTCGTCCGAGAGCTTGACCGGCATGCCCATGGCCGCCTCCGGGAGCGTTGGTAGCAAATTACTACCGCAACTTACTCCCCGGCGAAGCGCCGGTCAAGCGCGCCTAGCGGCGGCGTTCGCCGCGCTCCCGGTAGACGTCGCGTCCGTAGTCCTTGATGTCGCGGCGCAACTGGCGCCGCTCCTCCGGCGAAAGGCTGTCGCGGCGCGAACGGCGCTCGACGTCCTGCCGGCGTTCCTCGTGCCCGCGGTCGCGCCAGTCGTCGGCGCGCCGTTCGCTGCGATCGTAGTGCCGCCCGCCTCCGTCGCGATCGGCCATGGCCGGCGCAGCCGCCGCAAGGCAGCAAAGCATGCCGATCAGCACATAGAGGCGTTTCATCGTTCGTACGCTCGAAATGGGTTCGGGAATCGCGATGCTCCGGCCGGGCGCCCGGCCCGGCCGATTCGTTCTCAGGCGCGCCGACGCTGCGCATCGTGACGCTCATTGTAAATAGCGCGCTGTACCCTGTTAAGCGCGTGCCACAGCTTCTCCCGCTCGTCGCGGCTCAGACGGCCGTCGCGCTCGTAACGCGCCTTCAGTTGCGCGATGCGCTCGTGCTCGCGCAACAGTTTACGCGCCTCCTGGCGCGTCAGCTCGCCGCGGCGGATGCCGGCGCGGATTTCCTGGCGCTGACGCAGCAGCGCGCGCTCGATGCCGTCGTCGAAGTGGCGGACGTGCGCCGGCTTGAATGCCACGTGATGCGTGTGCGGCGTACCGGCGCTGGCGACGACGGGCAGCCCAAGCAGCAGGATCAGCAGCAGATTCTTGGTATTCAGCATTTGCGTCTCTCCTCTGTCGAACCGGATGCGATCGGTGCAGAGGCACTGTAGCGACGCGATGTAAACCTACTGTTTGAGCACGGCGCGGATTTGTAAGCGTGTGTTTCGCGGCGCTACCGGCTGCCGCGGCCGCCCGAGCGCATGCCTGCGCCGAAGCCGCGCGACCCGTCGAAGCTCCGCCGCGTGCCGCGGTCCGCGCCGCCCCAGCGGCGCTCGTCGCGCGACCAACGGCGCTCACCTTCGGATCGCCGTTGCGGCCCGCGCCCGGCATCCGCCTCGTCCCGGTCGCGTCCGCCGCGCCAGCGCGTGCCGCGATCGCGGCCGTCATGGTCCCGTTGAGCCCCGGGCGGATGGGCGTCCTGGCCGCGCCCGCGCGGCTTGCCGTCACGCACATGCGGTCCGTTGTGGCCGTGGCGATCGACGTGGTAATGGCGGATACGCGGAACGGAGTGCTGATGGTAGAAGAACAGGCCGCCGTAGAACGGGTAGGGTTCGTAATAGTGATACGCGCGATAGGGATCGTACGGCGCTTCGTAGTAGGTCGTCGCGCAGCCGGACAAGCCCGCCGCGAGCAATCCCGCCAGCCATATCCGCGCGCTTCTCATCGCTTGCTCCGTCCGGCCACCCCGCCACCCTAGCGCGGGCGTGTAAGCCCAGTGTTTCGCGCGGTCCGCTTTTGTAAGCGTTTGTTTCGGCGCGCCCGGTGCGCGGCATTGTCGGCATCCGCGCACACCGTCCGTACACCATCCCTGCTCTGCTCAGGCTAGGATACGGCTCCCGTGATTGCCACCTCGAAGTGACATGCCGGAACCCAGAACCAAGATCCTGGTGGTCGACGACGACCTGCGCCTGCGCGACCTGCTCAACCGCTATCTCGGCCAGCAGGGCTTCGTGGTCAGAACCGTCGCCGATGCCGCGGCCATGGACAAGCAACTGGCACAGGAGCACTACGATCTCATGGTGCTCGACCTCATGCTGCCGGGCGAGGACGGACTGTCGATCTGCCGCCGGCTGCGCGGCACCGGGAACACCATTCCGATCATCATGCTCACGGCGCGCGGCGAGGACGTGGACCGCATCATCGGTCTGGAAATGGGCGCCGACGACTATCTGCCCAAGCCTTTCAATCCGCGCGAACTGGTGGCGCGCATCAATGCCGTGCTGCGTCGCCGCGGCGCGACGCTGCCGCCCGGCGCGCCGGCGACCGAACCCGAAACGGTGGAGTTCGGCGGCATGACGCTCAACCTCGCCACCCGTACGCTGCACAAGAACGGCGAGCGCATCTCGCTCACGACCGGCGAATTCGCGCTGCTCAAAGTGCTGGTGACGCATCCGCGCATGCCGCTTTCGCGCGACAAGCTGATGGAACTGGCGCGGCGGCGCGAATACGAGGTCTTCGACCGCTCGATCGACGTGCAGGTCTCGCGGCTGCGCAAGCTGATCGAACCGAACCCGTCGAGCCCGGTTTACATCCAGACCGTGCGCGGCTTCGGCTACGTCTTCGTACCCGACGGACAATGATGCCGCGCAGCCTGCTCTGGCGCGCCTTCCTGCTCATCGCCGTGGTGATCGTGCTCGCCATCGGCGCCTGGGTGCAGATCTTCCGCGCCTACGACGTCGAACCGCGCACGCGCCAGGTGGCGCAGATGGTGGTGAGCGTGGTCAACCTGACGCGCACGGCACTCGTCACCGCTCAGCCCGAACGCCGGCGCGATCTGCTGATCGATCTCGCCGACCAGGAAGGCATCCGCATCTACCCCGCCGAGCCGACGGACGAGATCGAGCCGCCGCCCCCGGACCACGCCATGCTGCAATTGCTCGCGCAGGAAATCCGCCGCGATCTCGGCCAGGAAACGCGCATCGCCCGGACGCTCAACGGCGAACGCGGCTTCTGGGTGAGCTTCTACATCGGCGAGGACGAATACTGGATCATGCTGCCGCGCGAACGCGTGGAACGGCAGCTCGCCCTGCAATGGCTGGGCTGGGGTGCGCTGGTGCTCGTGCTGGCCCTGCTTGCCGCCTATTTCATCGTCTTCCGGCTGCGCGAGCCGGTCGCCGCGCTCACACGGGCCGCGCGCGAAATCGGCCGCGGCCGCATCCCCGCCCCGCTCGACGACAACGCCGGGCCGGAGGAACTGCGCACCGTCTCGCGCGCCTTCAACCAGATGGCGCGCGATCTCGCGCGGCTGGAAGAGGATCGCGCGCTGATCCTCGCCGGCGTCTCGCACGATCTGCGCACGCCGCTCGCGCGGCTGCGGCTGGGCCTGGAAATGAGCGGCGTGGACGAGGACAGCCTGCAGGCGATGTCGGCCGACATCGAGGAGATGGACCGCATCATCGGCCAGTTCCTCGACTTCGCGCGCGCCTCGGGCGGCGAAGAGAACGCCGCCACCGATGTCGCCGCGCTCGCCGAGGATCTGGTGCGGCATTACCGTCATACCGGCCACACGCTGGACGCGCAAATCGACGACACCGGCGAACTCGCCCTCAAGCCCATGGCCCTTCGCCGCGCGATCTCCAACCTGCTCGACAACGCGTTCCGTTACGGCAACGGCGAAGTCGCGCTGCATGTGCACTCGACGCCGAAGGACGTGACGATCGAAGTGCTGGACCGCGGCCCGGGCATTCCGCCCGAAGAAGCCGAACGCATGAAGCAGCCTTTCACGAGACTGGAAAGCGCGCGCAGCGGCAAAGGCGGTTCGGGACTGGGACTGGCGATCGTGGACCGCATCGCCCGCATGCACGGCGGCCGCTTCGAGCTGCTGCCGCGCGAAGGCGGCGGGCTCGTCGCGCGGCTCGTCCTGCCCAAAGGCTGAGGCTCAGCGTGAACCGTCTAGCGGCCAGCGCGCTTCCACCCGGTAGCGCGGCCCCGTGCCGCCTGCGGCGCGCACCAGCGCGAAGGCTTTCACCTGCCAGTCGATGTGCGGCAGCGCCGGCCAGCTCTCGGCCGGCCGCGCGTTGCGGAACAAGGTGATGTGCGGGACGAAGGCC
Organism: Pseudomonadota bacterium; assembly: GCA_003242425.1. Lineage (GTDB taxonomy): Bacteria > Pseudomonadota > Gammaproteobacteria > Burkholderiales > SG8-39 > ZC4RG42. Next base: position 9,440 of record QGUL01000024.1, read on the forward strand.
TTGGCATCGAAACGGATGCCCGCCGCCCGCAGACGGCCGCGCAAATCCTCGACGAGCGCGGACAGCGCAGCCGGCACCTCGTGCACACCCGCCCAGACGATCCTGTTGTGTTTCCAATAGTTCAACGCGTCCACGCGCAGCGCGAACGGCTCGCCGTGCACGCCGGCGGCGACATGCTTGACGGCATCGAGCAGTTCGAGCGGCGTGTCGCCCAGGAAAGCGAGCGTGAGGTGGACGTCCTCGGGATGCATGCCGCGGCCGCCGCACAGCGGCGCGACGCTGCGTTGCCAGGCGGCGAGCGCCGTGCGCGTGGCCGTATCGGGCCAGAGCGCGAAGAAGAGACGAGCGTGGGCGGCCGTCACACGCGTTCGACGAGCACGACGGCTTCGGCGGCGATGCCTTCGCCCCGGCCGGTGAAACCGAGCCTTTCGGTGGTCTTGGCCTTGACGTTCACGTACGCGGCGTCGACGCCCAGATCCTCGGCGATGTTGCGCACCATCGCATCGATGTGCGGCGCCATCTTCGGCGCCTGGGCGATGATCGTCGCATCGACGTTGCCGACGCGGTACCCCGCCTCGCGCACGCGCGTAGCCGCTTCGCGCAGCAGCACCCGGCTGTCCACGCCGCGATACCGCGGATCGCTATCGGGGAAATGACGGCCGATGTCACCGAGACCGGCCGCGCCGAAGAGCGCATCGGTGACGGCATGCAGCAGCACGTCGGCGTCGGAGTGGCCGTCCAGGCCCTTGTCGTAAGGAATGCGCACGCCGCCGATGATGAGCGGCCGTCCGCTCACCAGGGCGTGCACGTCGAAACCCTGACCGATTCTGTACTTCATTTTGTCAGCAGGCGTTCGGCGGCCGCCATGTCGCCAGGATAGGTGATCTTCATGTTGCGCGCGCTGCCCAGCACGAGCCTGGGCCGCAGGCCGAGCGCTTCCACCGCGCTCGCTTCGTCGGTCGCGTCGGGCGCCGCATCGAGGCCGCGCAGCAGGGTGCCGTAACGGAACATCTGCGGCGTCTGCGCGCGCCACAGGCCTTCGCGCGGTGCGGTCGCCACGATGCGCTGCTCGGCGTCGGCCCGCTTCAGGGTATCCGCCAACGGCACGGCGAGGATGCCGCCCACCTCGTCGTCGCGTACCGCGTCGACGAGCCGCGCCAGGTCGTCCCGGCTCAGTCCGGGACGCGCGGCGTCATGGACGAGAATCCAATCGTCGGCGTCGACCACGTCGCGTACCGCCACCAGACCGTTGCGGACGCTGTCGCGCCGCGTCGGCCCGCCGCAATAGAGCGGCGCCAAGCGTTCGCCGCAATCGCTCCAGTCCAGTTCGGCGAAACGCGTGTCTTCGGGCGACAGCACGACGAAGACCGTCTCGATGTCCGGATGCGACAGCAGCGCGCGGACGGCATGCACGATCATCGCCGCCCCTGCGAGCGGCAGGTATTGCTTGGGTGTGTCCCCACCCAGACGGGCTCCCGTCCCCGCGGCGGGGGTGAGCCCGTACAAGCGCTCGCTCATGGTCGTCGGTCGGGAGGCCGGGCGGCACGGGGGCCCGCGAAGCCGCGTTAAAAAACGACCCCCTGCTCCC
>QGUL01000348.1 GCA_003242425.1 Pseudomonadota bacterium
TCCATTCCGGTGCGTGCGCGCCCTTGCCCACATACACCAGCGAGCCGACGATGTTGCGCACCATGTGATGCAGGAAGGCGTTGGCGGTGAAACGGAACACGATGTAGGGCCCCTGCGCCCGCACCGTGGCTTCGGTCAATATCCGCACCGGATGCGCGGCCTGGCATTCCGCTGAACGGAAGGCGCTGAAGTCGTGCTCGCCCAGCAGCAGCGAAGCCGCGCGCTGCATCGCCTCCACGTCCAGCGGCAGATGGAACCAACCGACTTGGCGCGCGTAAAGGGCCGGCCGCACGGGATGGTTATAGAGCACGTAGATATAGGTGCGGGCGATCGCGCTGAAGCGCGCGTGGAAGGCGTCGTCGACTTCGGCCGCCCATTGCACCGCGATGCTCTCCGGCAAATGGGCGTTGGTACCGCGCACCCAGGCCGTCAGCGGCCGCGCGACGTCGGTATCGAAGTGGCATACCTGCGCGGCAGCATGTACGCCGGTGTCGGTGCGACCCGCGGCGATGACGCGCACCGGCTGCCCCGCAATGGCGGCGAGCGCGGCTTCGAGCCGGTCTTGGACGGTATCGCCCGAAGGCTGGGACTGCCAGCCCTCGTACGGGGCGCCGTCATAGCTGATGCCGAGAGCGATTCTCAATGGAGCGGCTGCAGAAAAAGCGGAAGGCCGCGGATGCGGCCTTCACACGGTTCGAAGACGAGACGGTCCGCGTTCAGCCGATGGCGTCCAGCATGCTGCGCGCCTGCGCCTTTTGCGCTTCGTCGCCTTCTTTGAGGACTTCGTTCAGCAGTTCGCGCGCACCGTCCTTGTCGCCCATTTCCTCGTAGGCCTTGGCCAGATCCAGCTTGGTGGCCACTTCCTGCCAGGTCGAGTCGCCGGACTGGCCGCTGTCGGCATCCAGGTCCAGGCTCAGGCCGCTGAAGTCGATGGCCGGCACGTCCGCCTTGGGCGCCGCTTCGCTCGTCGAGGCGTCAAGCGCCGGCTCGTCCAGCTTGAAGTCGATCGACATGTCGAGCTCGGCAGGCTTGTCCTGCGGCTCGAGCGTCGGCGCGCCGAGATCGATGTCCAGCGACTGCGATCCGCCCGCGGCCGCGCTTGCGCCGTCCAGGATCAGGGTGCCGCTCTGCGAGAAGTCGGACGGTCCTTCCGGCGCTTTCTCTTCCGGGCCGCCGAGGTTCAGGTCGAGGTCCAGATCCAGCGCCGGCGCAGCGGCCGGTTCGAGCTTCAGGTCCGGCTCGGGGGCAGCGGCGCTCGCCGCATCGCCGCCGAGATCCAGGTCGAGCAGCGGCGCAGGCTGTTGTTCGGCCGCCGGGCTCTCCGGTGCGCTCACTGCGGCCGCAGCGGCGACTGCTGCGGCCGCGGCGCCTGCGGCAGCAAAGCCCGGGACGGACGCCTCCGCGGGCGCTGCCGCCACGGCGGCGGACTCGGCAGCCGGCTGCGCGCCATAGAGCCGGTTGTTCGGGTCGATGGAACGGCCGAGCGTCACCACCTTCTCCCAATCCGGCCCCTGCCCGCCGGTGGCGGCGTGGATCTCGTTCGCCGTGGTTTCGAAGGCCTTCAGGTCCTTGCGCGCGGCGTAGATCTCCAGCAGCTTCATCCGCACGGCCAAGCGGCTGGGATCCTTTTGCAGCGCTTCCTTGAGGATTTCCTCGGCCTGGGCGTCGCGGCCGTAGGCCATGTACACGTCGGCTTCTGCCACGGGATCGACTTCTTCGGTGTCGATCGAGCCGAGGGCGCTATGGCTGAAATCGGTCTGCAGCGAGCTGGCACCGGTATCGATGTTGCGGCCGCCGGTGGTGCCGAACACCGAGCTGGTGTCGGTCGTCGTCAGGCCGACCAGGCTGTTGTCCGCGGCGGACGCGCGCCGGCGACGGTAGACGAGCAGCCCGAGCAGCAGTGCCAGCACCGCACCGCCTCCGCCAGCCAGCATCAGCGGCTCCTCGAGCAGCATGTCGAGGAAAGTGGGCTCAGGCTTCGGCTTGGCGGGCGCCTGCTTCTTCGGCGCCGGCTTGGGCGCCGGCTTCGGTTCGGATTTAGCGACCGGAACGGCCGGTTCGGCCGCGGCTTCTGCAGCCGCCGGCGCCTGCTCGGACGCCTGCTGCTCGGCGGGCTTGTCGGCGGCAGCCGGTTGAGGCTGCGCTTCGGCGCTTTCCGCAGGCGCTGCCGCTTGCGCGTCCTCTGCTTGCGGCGCAGGCGCTTCCGTCACGGATTTCTCCGCGGCAGGCGTCGTGGCCGGCTCAGCCGACGCGCCCTGCGCCTGTTGCTGCAACTGCGCGAGCTGCTGGTTCTTCAGCTCCAGCAGCCGCTGCAGGTCGGAAAGGTTGCGTTCGAGTTCGGCGATGCGCTCATTTGCTTCGCGCAGCGCTTTCTCCTGCGCGGCGAGATCATCGGCGGTAGCAACGGCGCTCGCCTGGCCGTCCCCGTCGGCAGCCCGGGACAGACGCAGCTCGTCGCGCGGCGCCGCGCCGGCGGGCGCCTGCTCCTGCACCTGGGCCGTGATACGGCCCGAGACCTGCTGCTGCCCTTCATCGCCGCTCGGCGCCGAGGCCGCGACCTGTGCCGCAAGCTTGGCCCGGTATTCGGCGAATTCGCGCGTCTGGGTGCGGACGATGCGGACGGCTTCGGCCTGTTCGATCGCGCTCACCTCTTCTGCGGAGGGGATCCGCAGGACCTTGCCGACGCGCAGAAGGTTCATATTCCTTTTATTGAAGCGGTTTTCTTTGCCCGCTTCCAAACCACCAAC
>QGUL01000025.1 GCA_003242425.1 Pseudomonadota bacterium
AATCGCCTTTTTGGGGTCGCGGGAGCGGGCGTGGAGCGCTTTTTCGGAGAGCCGCCGAGAGAGAAACGGCAATTGTTGCCCGCGTAAAAGCGGAGCAGGCTGCGGAGCGGTAAAATTAACAGCCGCCGTTCGCGGCATTGCAGCATGGGACCCGGTCATGGAACGCGCCTTACTTTCCGCCAAACCCATTCCCGCACACGAACGACTGATCGTCGCGCTCGATGTGCCCAACATCGACGCCGCGCAGGCGCTGATCGACACGCTCGGCGACAGCGTGCACTTCTACAAGCTCGGACTGGAGCTGCTCATGTCCGGCCGCTATTTCGAGCTGCTGGACCGCCTGGTGAAAGCGGACAAGAAGGTGTTCGTCGATCTCAAGTTCTTCGACGTGCCGGAAACCGTGCGCAGCGCGGTGCGCGGGCTGCGCGACCGCGGCGTGACGTTTGCGACCGTGCACGGCAACCAGGCGATCATGGAAGCCGCGGGCGCCGACAAGGGCGACGTCAAGATCCTCGCGGTGACGGTACTGACGAGTCTGGATCGGGGCGATCTGCAAGATCTCGGCTTCGACTGCGATGTCGAGAAACTGGTGCTGTCGCGTGCCCGGCGTGCGCTCGAGGCAGGCTGCGACGGCGTCATCTCCAGCGGGCTGGAAGCGCCGATGCTGAAACAGGAACTGGGTGAGCGGGTGATGGTGGTGACGCCCGGTATCCGCCCGGTGGAGAACCGGCCTGTGGACGATCAGAAACGCACCGTCGACGTCGCGCAGGCTTTCCGCAACGGCGCCGATTACATCGTAGTGGGCCGGCCGATCCGGCAGGCAGCCGATCCGCGCGCCGCGGCGGAGCGCATCCAGGCGACGATCGCGGCCACGTTCGCTGCCTGATCCCCGCTCAGATCAGCGCGCCGTCGTAGCGGAACATCTTGCGCCAGGCCTCGATCACCCGGTTCGGGTATTCGGGCCGGCCGAGGCTGCCGTTGTAGCGGCCGAGCGCGCGGAAGAGATTGCCGTTCTCAATGTCCAGGTAGTGGCGCAGGATGGTGCAGCCGTACCGGAGATTCGTCCGCACATGGAAGAGATTGTGTTCCTTGCTGCCGATCAGCTCCACCCAGAAAGGCATCACCTGCATCAACCCGCGCGCGCCGGCATGTGAGACGGCGTACTGGCGAAAGCCGCTTTCCACCTGGATGACACCGAGGACCAATTGCGGATCGAGCCCCGCGCGCGTGGCCTCGTAGTGCACCGTCTTCAGCAGCTCTTCGCGGAAGGCGGCATCGGGGATGCGCTTCTCCAGCCGCCTGGACATGGTGGCGAGCCAGCGGTAACCGTCCTCCGGGTTGGCGAACGCCAGACGCACGCTGGTCTCGTGATTGATCGAACGCGACAGCGCCGAGCGCACGCTCGCCGACAGCGGTTCGTACATTTGGGCGCCGGCCCACGCGGCCGGCGCGTGCAGACTGGCGATCAGCGCGATGGCGACTGCAAGTCTTGCGTGTTCCCCGGGCATAGACGCTCTTGCAGGAAGGCCAAGGCTTGTTCGAGTTCTACGGTCTGCGCCGCCTGGTCGCGGCGCGCCTGGTACTCGATTTTGCCATCCTTGAGCCCGCGCTCTCCAACCACTACCCGGTGGGGAATGCCAATTAGTTCCATGTCGGCGAACATCACCCCGGGGCGTTCGTCGCGGTCGTCGATCAGCACGTCGATTCCTGCGGCACGCAGCACCTCGTAGAGCCGGTCCGCCGCCTCGCGCACGGCGGCGCTCTTGTGATAGCCCACCGGCACGATCGCCAGCTGGAAGGGCGCGATCGGGTCGGGGAAGATGATGCCGCGCTCGTCGTGGTTCTGTTCGATCGCCGCGCCGACGATGCGCGTCACGCCGATGCCGTAGCAGCCCATTTCGAAGGGCCGCTGCTTGCCTTCCTGGTCGAGGAAGACTGCCTGCATCTTGGCGCTGTAGTTGGTGCGCAACTGGAAGATGTGGCCGACCTCGATGCCGCGCACGATCTGGAGCTTGCCCTTGCCATCAGGGCTGGGATCGCCTGCCACGACCTTGCGGATGTCGGCGACTTCCGGTTCGGGCAGATCACGGCCGAAGTTCACGCCGCGCAGGTGGAAGCCTTCCTCGTTCGCGCCGCAGACGAAATCGCTCATCACCGCCACGCTGCGGTCGGCGACGACGCGGATCTTGGGATCGATGCCGACCGGGCCGATGTAGCCGGGCTTGCAGCCCAGATGCCGCTCGATTTCCGCGTCGGTGGCGAAGCGGAAGGGATCGAGCCCCGGCAGTTTCTGCACCTTGATCTCGTTCAGCTCGTGATCGCCGCGCAGGAGCAGCAGCACGAAGTCGTCGTCGTGCATCACGGCGATGGCTTTGACGGTGCGTTCGAGCGGCAGACCGAGCAGTTCGGCCACGTCCTCGCAGCGCGTCTTGCCGGGCGTGGGCACCTTGCTCATCGCTTCGGCCGGCGCGGCGCGCGGCGTCTCCGGCGCGCGCGCTTCGGCCAGTTCGACGTTGGCGGCGTAGTCGGAATCCGGACAGAAGGCGATCGCGTCCTCGCCCGAGTCGGCGAGCACGTGGAATTCGTGCGAGCCGGTGCCGCCGATCGAACCCGTATCCGCCGCCACGGCGCGGAACTTCAGCCCCAGGCGCGTGAAGATGCGGGTGTAGGTCTCGTACATGTTCGCGTACTCGCGCTGCAGATCCTCGTAGGTGGCATGGAAGGAGTACGCGTCCTTCATGATGAACTCGCGGCCCCGCATCACGCCGAAGCGCGGCCGGATCTCGTCGCGGAACTTGGTCTGGATCTGATAGAAGTTGAGCGGCAGTTGCCGGTAGCTCTTCACTTCCCGCCGGACGAGGTCGGTGATCACTTCCTCGTGTGTCGGGCCGATGCAGAAGTCGCGGTCGTGGCGGTCCTTGATCCGCAGCAGTTCGGGACCGTACTTCTGCCAGCGTCCCGATTCCTGCCACAGCTCCGCGGGCTGCACCGCCGGCATGAACAGCTCGATGGCGCCGGCACGGTTCATCTCCTCGCGGATGATGGCTTCCACCTTGCGTAGCACGCGCAGCCCGAGCGGCATCCAGGTGTAGATGCCACCGGCCAGACGACGGATAAGGCCGGCCCGCAGCATCAGCTTATGGCTGACGATCTCGGCGTCGGCCGGCGCCTCTTTCAAAGTGCTGAGAAAGAACTGCGATACGCGCATCGACGGAGCTCCGGAAAAGGCGGGGATTGTAGCGCAGTGCCGCTTCCCGGCCCGCTTTGCTTTCCATGCCGGGGGAATTGTGGAAGAATCGTTCCAGACTACTGCTTTCTAGGCTGAATATGCTCGACCGCGACGGCTATCGTCCGAACGTCGGCATCATTCTGTGCAACGCCAAGAACGAGGTTTTCTGGGGCAAACGGATCAAGGAGCATTCCTGGCAGTTTCCGCAAGGCGGTATCAAGTACGGTGAGACGCCCGAACAGGCGATGTACCGGGAACTGCGCGAGGAAACGGGACTGGAACCGCACCATGTGAAAATCCTCGGGCGGACGCGCAGATGGCTGCGCTACGATGTGCCGACACAATGGATCAGGCGTGAATGGCGCGGGACTTACCGCGGCCAGAAGCAGATCTGGTATCTGCTGCGCCTGATCGGCCGCGATTGCGACGTGTGCCTGCGCGCGAGCGATCATCCCGAGTTCGACGCCTGGCGCTGGAGCGATTACTGGGCGCCGCTGGACAACGTGATCGAATTCAAGCGGGAAGTGTATGCCCAGGCCCTGTCCGAGCTGGCCCGTTACCTGAACCACGTGCCCACCCGTCCGCCTGCCCGTCAACCCGAGAAGATCTGAGGCGGAGCGGGCGCCTCCCGTCCGGCTCCGGTTTCCGATGCGCAAAAGACTGTTCTTCCTTGCCGCGCTGCTTGCCACGGCGGCGCAGGCGCAGATTCCGTTGTTCGACCACGACCCGCGCGGGCGCGTGCCCGAAGAGTTCGAGTACGCCCAGGAACGGCCGGTCGAGTTCCCGGCGCTGCCTGCGGCGGACAAGCTGCTGCCCTTCGATCCGGGCCGGCCGACCTCGATGAGGTTCTACGTCGACGGCGATTCCGTTTCGGTCGGCGAGGACGGGGTGGTGCGCTACACCCTGGTGGTCGAGGGCGATGCCGGCACGCGCAACATCATGTACGAGGGGGTGCGCTGCAAGACGGCCGAGCGCAAGACTTACGGCTTCGGCCAGCCGGACGGTTCCTGGTCCCGGGCGCGCGATCCGCAATGGGAACAGTACGCCTATGACGTGCCGCGCCGCACCCTGTACGTCAACTTCCTGTGCCCGCTCAAAGGGCCGATCCGCACGGCCGAGGAGGGGGTGCAGGCCTTGCGCGAAGGGGCGCACCCCCTGGTGCGGCAATTCCAGTCCACCAATTAGCGGCCGTCGGTCAGCACCAGGTTGTCGCGGTGGATGAGCTCGGCTTCGTCGACGTAGCCGAGGATGGATTCGATTTCCTGGCTGGGCCGGCCGAGGATGCGCCGCGACTCGTAGGCGCTGTAGTTCACCAGCCCGCGGGCGATTTCGCGTCCTTCCGGGTCGATGCAGGCGACCACCGCGCCGCGCTCGAAATCGCCTTCCACACCCCGCACTCCGATGGGCAGCAGGCTCTTGCCGCCCTGGCGCAAGGCCTTGGCCGCGCCGGCATCGAGCAGCAGCCGGCCGCCGAGCTGCACATGGTCGGCCAGCCACTGCTTGCGGGCGGCCAGCGGCTCCTGCTGGGCGTAGAGCAGCGTGCCGATCGCTTCGCCCCGCGCCAGCCGGGTCAGCACCTCGGGCTCGCGCCCAGAGGCGATCACCGTGTGGGCGCCGCTGCGCGCCGCGCGTGCAGCCGCCCGCACCTTGGTGAACATGCCGCCGCGGCTGATGGCCGAGCCGGCGCCGCTCGCCATGGTCTCCAGTCTGGGATCGCCGGCCTGGGCTTCCCGTACCAGTTCCGCGGACGGGTCCTTGCGCGGGTCGGCGGTGTAGAGCCCGGCCTGGTCGGTCAGGATGATCAGCGCGTCGGCCTCCACCAGATTGGTGACGAGCGCGGCGAGGGTGTCGTTGTCACCGAACTTGATCTCGTCGGTGACCACCGTGTCGTTCTCGTTGATGACGGGCACCACGCCGAATTTCAGCAGCGTGCGCAGGGTCGAGCGGGCGTTGAGATAACGCTGGCGGTCGGCGAGGTCGGCATGCGTGAGCAGTACCTGCGCCGTCTGCAGGCCGTGTACGCGGAACGAGCTCTCGTAGGCCTGCGCGAGGCCCATCTGCCCGACGGCCGCGGCCGCTTGGAGCTCGTGGATGCTGTGCGGGCGCTTTTGCCAGCCCAGCCGTTTCATGCCTTCGGCGATGGCGCCGCTCGACACCAGCAGCACATCACGGCCCTCGGTGCGCAGCGCGGCGATCTGGGCGGCCCACAAGGCGATGGCTTCGGTGTCGACGCCCCGCCCGTCGCGCGTGACCAGTGCGCTGCCGACTTTGACGACCAGCCGCCGGGCGGCGGCGATGAGGCCGTTCATTGTTGCTTCTCCAGATGGTCCATGATCGCAAAACAGAGTTCGCGGCAGCCTTCCCCGGTCAGCGCCGAGATCGTGAACCAGGGCCCCTGCCATTCGAACCGGCGCAGGAACTCGGCCACCTTGGCTTCCCGGTCCTCGGGCGGCAGCATGTCGATCTTGTTCAACACCAGCCAGCGCGGTTTGCGATAGAGCGCTTCATCATACTTGCGCAGCTCGTTGACGATGGCATGCGCCTCCCTGACCGGATCGGTCTCCGGATCGAGCGGCGCGATGTCCACCAGGTGCAGCAGCAGACGCGTACGGGCCAGATGCCGCAGGAACTGGTGGCCCAGTCCCGCCCCTTCTGCGGCCCCCTCGATCAGGCCGGGAATGTCCGCGACCACGAAACTCCGGTCGGTGTCGACGCGTACCACCCCGAGGTTGGGCTGCAGGGTGGTGAAGGGGTAGTCCGCCACCTTCGGCCGGGCGGCCGAGACGGCACGGATGAAGGTCGACTTGCCGGCGTTCGGCATGCCGAGCAGCCCCACGTCCGCCAGCACCTTGAGTTCCAGGTAGAGCGAGCGGCTCTCCCCGGGCTGGCCGGGGGTGAACTGGCGCGGCGCGCGGTTGGTGCTGGACTTGAAATGTTCGTTGCCGAGTCCACCTTCGCCGCCTTTGGCGAGCAAAGCCACCTGGTCGTGCTCGCTGAGGTCGGCGATGAGCTCGCCGGTAGTGAGGTCGGTGATCACGGTGCCGACGGGCATGCGCAGATAGATGTCCTCGGCGCTTCTGCCGTTGCATTGCGAGCCGCGCCCGGGTTCGCCGTCCTTGGCCCGGTAGACGCGCTGGAACCGGTAGTCGATCAGGGTGTTGATGTTGCGGTCGGCGATGGCGTAGACGCTGCCGCCGCGGCCGCCGTTGCCGCCGTCCGGACCGCCGCGGGGCACGTATTTCTCGCGCCGGAAGCTCACGGCACCGTTGCCGCCTTTGCCGGCGTGCACTTCGATGCGTGCTTCGTCGATGAATTTCATAGCGGTCTTGGTATGGGCCGGAAACAAAAAAGCCCTATCGCATAGGATAGGGCTTGGCTGAGCGGGACGGTAAACCCTGGTCGGGGAATCCTCAGGCCGCGGCCGGGATGACGCTGACGGTGTGGCGCTGCTTGGGACCCTTGTGGCCGAAGCTCACGGTGCCCGCCACTTTGGCGTACAGCGTATGATCCTTGCCCATGCCGACGTTCTCGCCGGGATGGATCTTGGTGCCGCGCTGACGCACGATGATGCTGCCGGCGGTCACGAACTGGCCGCCGTAGCGCTTCACCCCGAGTCGTTTGGCGATCGAGTCGCGGCCGTTGCGCGAGCTGCCGCCTGCTTTCTTGTGTGCCATGGAATCTCGCTCCTTGCTCTAACTCTCAGGCCGAAATGCTGGTGATCTGCAATTCGGTGTACGGCTGACGGTGGCCCTGGGTCTTGCGGTAGTGCTTGCGACGGCGCATCTTGAAGATTTTCACCTTGTCGCCCAGGCCGTGGGCCAGCACGGTGGCCTTGACCGTGGCACCGGAGAGCAGCGGTCCGCCGACTTTGATGTCATCGCCTTCGCCGACGAGCAGCACCTGGTCGAGCACGACCTCCGCACCCACTTCGGCCGGGATCTTTTCGACCCTCAGTTTGCTTCCGGTCGTGACGCGGTACTGTTTGCCGCCGGTTTTGATGACCGCATACATATTGCGCTCCGAACGTGTTGCTTTTCGAGAAACCCGGCATTATAGGCGGTTGCTCTTGGGGGAGTCAAAGGGAATGTGCTATGCTGCGCGCCGCTTCACTTCCCGCCCAGATTTCCCAGCTTGACCGCTTCGCTCGACCCCATCCGCGCCCTTCTGGCCGACGACATGCGTGCCGTCGACGCCGTCATCCGCCGGCGTCTGGCTTCCGACGTCGTGCTGATCTCGCAGGTGGCCGAGTACATCATCAACGCGGGCGGCAAGCGCCTGCGGCCGGTCGTGCTGCTGCTGTCGGCGGGGGCGTGCGGCTACCGCGGCCCGCATCATTACGAGCTGGCTGCGGTGGTGGAATTCATACACACCGCAACGCTGCTGCACGACGACGTCGTGGACGAGTCGGAGCTGCGCCGCGGCCGGCAGACGGCCAACGCTGTGTTCGGCAATGCCGCCAGCGTGCTGGTGGGCGACTTCCTCTACTCGCGCGCCTTCCAGATGATGGTCGGGGTGGGCTCCATGCGAGTCATGGAAGTGCTGGCCGATGCGACCAACACCATCGCCGAGGGCGAGGTGCTGCAACTGCTCAACGTCCATAACGTGGACGTCACCGAGCAGAGCTATCTCGAAGTCATACGCCGCAAGACCGCCAAGCTGTTCGAGGCTTCCTGCCGTCTGGCCGCGATCCTGGCCGACGCGCCGCCGGAGATCGAAGCGGGCCTGGCCGCCTACGGCATGCACCTCGGCACGGCCTTCCAGGTCATCGACGACGTGCTCGACTATTCGGGCGATCTGAGCGCCACCGGCAAGAACCTGGGTGACGATCTGAACGAGGGCAAACCGACCCTGCCGCTGATCCACGCCATGCGGCACGGCACCCCCGAGCAGGCTGCGATCGTCCGTGAGGCCATCCAGTCCGGCGGCCGCGACGGTTTCGAGGCCGTGCTGCGCGTGATCCAGGAAACCGACGCGCTGCGGGTCGCGCGCGAGCACGCGGCACGCGAAGCGGACCTCGCACGGGCGGCGCTGAACGCCCTTGGGGATTCTAAGTACAAGCAATCTTTGCTAGACTTAGCGACCTTCGCGGTGGAGCGCAGCTACTAGCTAGCAAGACGCGCTTGGCCGCCGGCAGTCGTCTCCCGCTTGTTGCGATTGCCGTTCTCGGAATTCGGGGTGTAGCTCAGCCTGGTAGAGTACTGCGTTCGGGACGCAGGAGTCGGAGGTTCGAATCCTCTCACCCCGACCACGCCTTGATCGATCGCTTCCCAACTCGTTCCTTCGGGACCAATCGGTAATCAGGACTAGACTTCCGGTCTAGGTTTTTCCATTGACCGGCCCCCTGGCGCTCGCATAGTTTTTTCCGCGCTGCAGGGGAGATCGAAATGAAAGACCTGAAGGAACGCGTCTCAACCGCTATGGGCCGTTTCGGCCGTCTGTCGGCGGGCGCCTTCACCCGTCCCGTCAACTCGCATGCTTACCGTGAGCCCAGCGTGGTGTTCCATCTCGGCGGGGGCGAACTGGTGGCGAGCATCGACGGCCGTTCCGTCCCGTTCAAGCCGGGCGACATGCTGCTGATCGATCCCTGGACGCCGCATGCGCGCACGCCGGCCTCCGATCAGGCGAGCATGCTCGTCACGTTGCTGGTCGAGCCCTCGCTGCTCAATCCCGCCACGAGCACCGAGCCGGATATCGTCTACCGCTTCGCACAGCGCAACGCCAGGATCGACGACGCGATGCGCGCGCACCTGGATTCGCTCATCGCGCTCATGTTCGACGAGCCCATGGCGAACCTGGGCACGATCCAGACCAAGATCGAACAGCTGATCGACGCGGTGCGCCAGCGCTTTCCCTTCCTGCCGCGCAGCGGGAACCGGCGCGCGATCGTCGATTCGCGCGTGCGGCGGGCGTTCGAGAGCCTGCGCAGTTCCGCCATCCAGGGCGTCAAGATCGAAGCGCTGGCTGCGGGGTCCGGCATGTCGCGCTCGCACTTCTTCCGCCAGTTCAAGCGTTCGATCGGTGTCTCGCCGCAGCACGTCATCGACGAAGAACGCGTCAACTACGCGGTGAAGGCGCTCGGTTCCTCGGGCATCATGCTGTCGAAGCTGTCGGAAGAGCTCGGCTTCAGTGCGCCGGCGCATTTCACGCGTTTTTTCGTGCAGCATCTCGGCTGCACGCCGAGTCAATTCCGCCGCGGTCTGCTGATTCTCTGAGGGGCAGACGCATTCATTGGTCAGGGCGCAGGGCAGCCGTTGCCGCGTCCAGCGGCGATGCCGTCGCCTTGACCCGCTCGTAAAGCTGCCGTCCTTCACGGTCGGCCCGATCCATGCCCCGTATAATCGCCCGTCGTCGCCGGCAGTTCCGGCATCGTAGAGGTCTGCCCAGATGGGCAAAGTGCTGCTGCTCCTCGTTGTCGTCGCCCTGTTTTTCCTGGTGCGGGCCATGCTGCGTGCGCCGGCGGCGCGGCGGCAGGGCGGCGAATCCGGGCGCGAGCCGGAGCGCATGGTGAATTGCAAGCGCTGCGGTCTTTACGTGCCGGTTTCCGAGGCAGTGGAAGACCATGGCGATTACTACTGTTCAGAACAGCACCGCCGGCTCGCCCGATAGCGTGCTGCCCTTGAAGGCCGGGACGGTGCGCCCCGCCGCGGCGATCTCCAGCGCGCACTGGACTTCCCTGTCGTACTTCAACATCTACCGCATCGCGCTGGCACTGCTCTTTCTGCTGTCGACCACCGGGTACGGCAAAGCGCTCAACTTCGGCGGCGACCATCCCAGGCTGTTCCTGAGCGTGGCGGTCGTCTATCTCGCGACGGCGATCGTCTTCCAGATCCTGCTCGTATGGCGGGGAAATTTCCGCGCCCATTTGAGTGCGCACGTGGTCGCCGACGTCTGCGCCATCACGCTGTTGCAGCATGCCAGCGGGGGCCATGAAAGCGGGCTGGCGCTGATGCTCGTCATCTCCCTTGCCGGCGCGGCGGTGGTCGGCCAGGGGCGGATGATCCTCTTCTACGCGTCGTTGGCCACCATCGCGATTCTGTCCGAGCACCTCGCCCAGGTGCTCTCAGGCAGGGCCGCGGCGGCGACGTTCGTGCACCCGGGGCTCGTGTCCGCGGCCTATTTCGCCACGGCGGTCATCACCAACCGGCTTGCTCAGCGGGTGCTGGCGAACGAAGCGGTCGCGCGCGAGCGCGGTGTGCGGCTCGCCAACCAGTACCGCGTCAACGAGTTGATCATCCGGGACGCGCAGGACGGCATCATGGTGGTCGATCCCGCCGGGGTGATCCAGCAATGCAATCCGGAGGCGCAGGCACTGCTCGGCACCCAGGGCCGCGGCCTTCGGCTCGATCAGCAGTCACCCGTGCTCGCGCAGGCGTTGCGGCGCTGGCGAGAGGGCACGGCCGGCGCCAGGCAGCAGATCGAGTTCCCGGAATCGGGCCGCCGCGCGCGGATACGTTTCGTCGATGCGGGCGTGCCCGGCGGCGGGGCGATCATTTACCTTGAGGACGAATCCAAGCTCGAGGAGCGCGCCCGGCAGTTGAAACTCGCCGCGCTCGGACGGCTGACGGCGAACATCGCCCATGAAATCCGCAATCCGCTGTCGGCGATCGTGCACGCGGCCGATTTGCTGAACGAGGAGAACCGCGCACCGCAGCGCGCGCGCCTGACGCGGATCATCCGCGACAACGCCGCGCGTCTGGAGCGCATGGTCCAGGACGTCCTGGAACTCAACCGGCGCG
>QGUL01000349.1 GCA_003242425.1 Pseudomonadota bacterium
GATCTACATCAGCCACCGCGGCATGGTGGAAGAACTCACCGGCGACAAGGACAGCTCGGTCTGGACGCCGCGGCCCTCCGATCCCGAACTGGAGGTCGAATTCCTCAACCGGCTGATGGTGCGCCTAGGCGTGGAGGAACAGCGCGCGCAGACGCTGCTGGCGAGCGCGTCGGCGGCCCAGCCGCGCGCCTCCATCGTCCGGGGCGAGGACGGCGGCGGCGAACTGCTGCTCGACGAGCCGTTCGACCGCGCCTGGCGGCGCGTGGGGCTGGCGCTCGACCGGGTCGGTTTCACGGTCGAGGACCGCGACCGCAGCAAGGGGCTCTACTACGTCCGCTATGTCGATCCGAAGACCGATCAGAAGAAGAGCGAGGGCTTCCTGTCCAAGCTCGCCTTCTGGCGCAGCGACGACAGCGGTCCCGCCAAAGCGGCGCAGTACCAGGTACGGGTGATCCAGGGCACGGACGCGAGCCGCGTGCAGGTGCTCAATCAGAACGGCCAGATCGAGAGCTCGGACGTGTCGGCGAAGATCCTCGGTCTGCTCTACGATCAGCTCAAGTAAGTCCACCGGCGGCGCCCGTGCGGGCGCCGCTCCCGGGTTTCGTCAGGCAAGGCTTTGAATCCCGTTCCAGTGAGGCAGGCCCGATGATGCGTTTCGCATCATTGGGCAGCGGCAGCCAGGGCAACGCGCTCGTCGTCGAAGCGGGCAGGACCCGCATCCTGGTCGACAACGGCATGACCGTGCGCGAGACGGAGCGGCGACTCGAACGGCTGGGACTGCAGCCCTCGCAGCTCACCGGCATCGTGGTGACCCACGAGCACAGCGACCACATCGACGGCGTGTTCCCCTTCGCGTGCAGGCACGGACTGAAGGTGTGGCTCACCTACGGCACCCTGCGCGCCGCGCTCGGAGACAAGCTGCCCGAGTGCGAGGTGGTGGTGATCGACAGTCACGATCCCTTCGCGGTGGGCGACCTGGAAGTGCATCCTTTCCCCGTTCCGCACGACGCGCGCGAGCCCGTGCAATACGTGCTCGGCGACGGCGCGCGGCGGCTCGGCGTGCTCACCGACGTCGGCATCTCGACCCGTCACATCGAAAACATGCTGAACGGTTGCGATGCGCTGGTGCTGGAATGCAATCACGATCCGGACATGCTGGCCCGCAGCAAATATCCGCCGTGGTTGCGTGCGCGCATCGCCGGGCCGTACGGCCATCTCTCCAATGCCGTGGCGGCGCAGCTCCTCGCGCGGCTGGAATGCAAGCGTCTGCAACACATCGTCGCCGCGCATCTGTCGGAGCAGAACAATACGCCGGACCTCGCCCAGGCGGCGCTCGCCGGAGTGCTCGGCTGCACGCCCGATTGGGTGGTGGCGGCAAGCCAGGACGGCGGATTCGGCTGGCTGGAAGTGCGTTGAGGCGCGACCCGCTTTACGGATAGCGATGCGCAAACGAAAAAAGCCGGCTTTGCAGCCGGCTTTTTGCTGCGCCAGGGAAGACAGCCCTGGGGAAAGCCGATCGAAGTGTCGCCACTCCGATCGCGTCTTCCTTACTTCTTCTCTTCCTCGGTGGCCGCGGCGGAAGCAGCGTCGGCATCGGCTGCCGGCGCGGCATCGGTCGCGGGTGCAGCTTCCGCCGCAGCATCGGCGGCGGGGGCTTTGGCGGCAGGGGCCGCTTCGGCCGATTCAGTGGGCTCCGTCGCAGGCGCCGCGGACTCGGCCGGTGCGGCAGATTCGGCAGCGGGAGTTTCGGGCGCCTTGGCCTCTTCCTTACCGCAAGCTGTCAGTGCAAGCGCTGCGAGAAGAGCGGTGATGATGGAGCGATTCATTTTTAGGTTCCCCTAATAAGCGAACGTTATGGATGACTACACTCTTTGCGGCCTTACGATCTCGCCATGCATGACGCGAACGGGAACAAGACCGTCCGGCAGCGGGGCACGAGTATATGCCTTCGGCAGACTCGCGGATGACTTTTTTGAACGCTTCAGAGTCCCAGCCGCGTGGCGGAAAGTCCGGGTTCCGACGCGGCCAGAATCTGCTCGAAGCGCTCCCTTAATTGGTGGCCCTCGTGCGGTTCTTCAAGTGCGTACACGCCGCGGCTCTGCGCCGCCACGGGACGCCGGACGAAATGGCGCGCATCGACGAGCACGAAGCAGTCCTGCGCGCGCAGCGCATCGCCTTCGCTGCGGTGGACGGAGACGCGGGTGGGAAACTCGCGCAGCAGGTCGACGAGCCGCGGCATGCCGCGCTCGATGTGACTGAGATCGTGCACGACGATCTGCAGGACATTGTCGCGGCCGGCGCGCAGGAATGCGCGCAGCGCCTCGATGCGCGCCGGCCGATGCAGCGCCGGCTGCACGAGATCGGGATCGAAGACCTGGATCGACTTGCTCGCCAGCGGCAGCAGCGCGTCGAGCGCCGTTTGATATTCCGCGCGGGTGAGGATCAGTCTGCGTTCGGGTGCGGGCGGCAGCATTGCGGCAAGCGTGCGGCGGGGAACGCCGCCGATGATAACCTGCTCAGGCCTGCGCACCGATCAGCAGGTAGCCGGCGGCGTACCACTGGTGCAGCAACTGCAGCAGCGCCGGCTCCAGCGCGGTTCCGGGGGGCAGCCGCCGCCGGTCCGCAAGCTCGCGCAGGGCTTGCTGCCACGACGCTTCGGCTTCGACGCGCTCGCCGTTGACGTACCAGCGGTTGCGGCGGCAGAGCATGCCGGGGGGCCG
>QGUL01000350.1 GCA_003242425.1 Pseudomonadota bacterium
GGCCGGGAAATAACACTTACCCCACCCCCAAGAACGGCCCGCCGCGGCAGGTGTACATCGGCCCGAAGGAGCGCGCCTTCGGCCCCATCGACCAGCGGGGCTGACACTCGAAGCGTGGGCGGTGGCCGCTGTGCTGTACGTGTTCCGCACGCTCGTGGACGACGACATCCCGCTCAACGCCGGCTGTCTGGAGCCCTTGCGCATCATCGTGCCGGAAGGGTCGATGCTGCGTCCGCGCTATCCCGCGGCGGTGGTGGCGGGCAATGTCGAGACCTCGCAGGCGATCACCGACGCGCTCTACGGCGCGCTCGGCGTGATGGCCGCCTCGCAGGGCACGATGAACAACTTCACCTTCGGCAATGCGCGCCATCAGTACTACGAGACCATCGCCGGCGGTTCCGGCGCCGGCGTATTGCGCTTCGGCGAACGGGGCGAAGCGCTCGAGGGGCACGACGGCGCCGATGTGGTGCAGACGCACATGACCAATTCGCGTCTCACCGATCCCGAAGTGCTGGAGTGGCGCTTCCCGGTGCTGGTGGAAAGTTTCGAGATCCGTGCGGGTTCGGGCGGGGCCGGGCGCTGGCGCGGTGGCAACGGCGGCAGGCGCCGCATCCGCTTCCTCGAACCCATGACGGCGTCCATCGTCTCCAACCGCCGCCGCATCGCGCCGCACGGTCTGGCGGGCGGCGCGGCGGGCGCATGCGGGCGCAATTACGTGGAGCGCGCAAACGGCGAGCGCGTCGAACTGAAACCGTGCGATACGGTCGAGATGCAACCGGGCGATGTGTTCGTGATCGAGACGCCGGGCGGCGGCGGTTACGGCGCGCCCTGAGGCCTCATTCGCTGCGCGAGCGCAGCCAGTCCTCCAGTTGTTCGGCCGAGAGCGGCGGACTGATGAGCTGGCCCTGGGCGAGATCGCAGCCCAGTTCGCGCAGCAGGGCGAGATCGTCCTCGTGCTCCACGCCTTCGGCCACTGATTCCAGATTCAACTGCCGCGCCAGCTCGATGCTCGAACCGAGGATGGTGCGCAGCGTGGCGCGGTGGGCGGCGCCGCTCACGAACGAGCGGTCGATCTTGAGCTCGGTGAAGGGCATGCGTGAGAGCTGCTCCAGCGAGGAATAGCCGGTGCCGTAGTCATCGATGGCGACGCCGAAGCCCTTGAGGCGCAGGCGGGCGAGATTGCCGAGGATAGGTGCGAGGTTCTGCGCCGCCAGGCTTTCGGTCACTTCCAGCACGATGCGTTCGTGCGGCACGTCCCAGCGGTCCGCGAGGCTTGCGATGGCGTCGGCGACGTTCGCCTGCTCCAGATGGTTGAGCGACAGATTCACCGACAGCGTCCAGGTGCGGCCGGTCCGCTGCCAGCGGTGCGCCTGTTCCATGGCGTGCTCGAGCATCAGCCAGGTAAGCGGTTCGATCAGGCCGCCGCGCTCGGCGAGCGGGATGAAGCGCGCCGGCTCGATCATGCCGTATTCCGGGTGCTGCCAGCGCGCCAGGACCTCGGCCCCGGCCATGCGGCCGTCGGCGATGCGGACCTTGGGCTGGAAGTAGGGCACGATCTCCTGCGCCTCGATCGCCGCGCGCAACAGGTCCTCGGTGACGGCTTCCGGCCGCGAGGCCTCGTCCGCGCGCACGTAGGGGATGAAGCGGCGCAGCGCCGCTTCCAGCTCCTCGCGCCGGATCGGCTTCTGCAGCGTGCCGAGCACCTGCAGCCCCTGCACCCGCGCCATGGCCTCGACCGAGCCGATCAGCGCCGGATCCATTTTGCTCGCCAGCACCAGCGCCGAGGCGAGATGCCGGCTGCCGAGATGACGGATGAACTCCACCCCGTCCATGCCCGGCATGTCGAGGTCGGAGACGATCACGTCCACCGGCTTGTTCAGGCTGCTCATGCGCGCCAGCGCCGCTTCGCCGTCGTCCGCCTCGTAGACCGTGCGCACGCCCAGGCTCATCAGCATGTCGCGCACGAGCCGGCGCTGGGCGGCGAGGTCGTCCACCACCATGGTCGAGAGCGTGGAAAGGTCTACAGGCATCGAAACCCGAAATCAGCGGTCGGCGTCCTGACCGGTGCAGGCACCATGCCGGTCGGTTGCCCGGCCGGCAACGGCAGTGTGATTTTTCCTCTTTCCGACGACGAGACGCCGCGCTCCGCTTGCGTGCGATTCATGACGTTGTCATTATCCGGCGAATTTCGCCGTCACGCGAGCGGTTTGAAAAACGGAATTAACTCTCGCGTTTCGTCGGCAGGCATCGTGGCCGCGAGCCACCCGATGCTAGCATCCCCGGGCGCGCTCGCCCATCGGAAGTGAACATCCATGGATCGGAAGACCGTCCTCACCAAGACAGCCAAGGGTTTGATGGAGGTGACGGGCAGGACCTCCCTGCTGCCGCGCGAGCTGCGCAACGTGCTGTCGCATGTGGATGGCAAGGCCACCGTCGGCGATCTGCAGCGCAAGCTCGACGGCCTGAGCGAGGCCAAACTGCAGCAGATGCTCGTCCGGCTGATCCGGGAAGGTTTCGTGCGCGAGTTCGTGTCCGCGCCGCACAGCGTTTCGCCGTCTTCGCAGTTCAGCACCCGCCAGGATCTGGACTTTTCCGATCTCCTCAAACACGACAAGGCGGAAGCGGAACGTCTGCAGGCGGCCGAAGCCGCGCTGGTCGGCGCCATGGTGCGGGCGCGCGCGCAGACGGGCGCGAACCCGCCCGCCGCGGA
>QGUL01000026.1 GCA_003242425.1 Pseudomonadota bacterium
CCTGAACGCGCGCCGGTCTCCCCGACGGGCGGTGGGCAAAGGTGCCAGGACCCGCGGGGGGGGGGGTGCGCGCCTACCGCCACAAGCTCGGCATCCGTCCGGTGTACAAGCGTGTCGATACCTGCGCGGCCGAATTCGCCACCCGCACGGCCTACATGTATTCCACCTACGAGGAGGAATGCGAGGCGCAGCCCACCGACCGCAAGAAGATCATGGTGCTGGGCGGCGGGCCGAACCGCATCGGCCAGGGCATCGAGTTCGACTACTGCTGCGTGCACGCGGCGCTCGCCATGCGCGAGGACGGCTACGAGACCATCATGGTCAACTGCAACCCGGAGACGGTCTCGACCGATTACGACACGTCCGATCGCCTGTACTTCGAGCCGCTCACGCTCGAAGACGTGCTGGAGATCGTCGACAAGGAGAAGCCGCTCGGCGTGATCGTGCAGTACGGCGGCCAGACGCCGCTGAAGCTCGCGCGCGATCTGGAGAAGAACGGCGTGCCGATCATCGGCACCACGCCCGACATGATCGACGTGGCCGAGGACCGCGAGCGCTTCCAGCAGATGCTGAACAGGCTGGGGCTCAAGCAGCCGCCCAACCGCACCGCGCGCACCGAGGAAGAGGCGATCGCGCTGGCGCAGGAGATCGGCTATCCGCTCGTCGTGCGTCCGAGCTACGTGCTCGGCGGCCGCGCGATGGAGATCGTACACGAGCAGAAGGATCTCGAGCGCTACATGCGCGAAGCGGTGAAGGTGTCGAACGATTCGCCGGTGCTGCTGGACCGCTTCTTGAACGACGCCATCGAGGTGGACGTCGATGCGGTGAGCGACGGCGAGCAGGTGCTGATCGGCGGCATCATGCAGCACATCGAACAGGCGGGCGTGCACTCGGGCGACTCGGCGTGCTCGCTGCCGCCTTATTCGCTGTCCAAAACGCTGCAGGACGAGCTGCGCCGCCAGACCGTCATGATGGCCAAGGCGCTCAACGTCGTCGGCCTCATGAACGTGCAATACGCCATCCAGGGCAACGGCGACGGCAAGGACGGCACCGTGTATGTGCTGGAAGTGAACCCGCGCGCCTCGCGTACCGTGCCCTTCGTGTCGAAGGCGACCGGTATCCCGCTGGCGAAAGTGGCGGCGCGCTGCATGGTGGGCAAGTCGCTTGCCGCGCAGGGTGTGACCCGCGAAGTGGTGCCGCCCTATTTCTCGGTGAAGGAGGCGGTGTTCCCCTTCAGCAAGTTCCCGGGCGTGGACACCATCCTCGGGCCGGAGATGAAATCCACCGGCGAGGTCATGGGCGTGGGCCAGACCTTCGGCGAGGCGTTCGTGAAGTCGCAACTGGCGGCCGGGGTGAAGCTGCCCAGGGGCGGCAAGGTGTTCATCAGCGTGCGCAACGCCGACAAGCCGGCCGCGGTCCGCATCGCCCGCGACCTGGTGGAGCTGGGCTTCAGCATCGTGGCCACCAAGGGTACGGCCGCGGCCCTGGCCGAGGCGGGAATCGCCGTGAGCCAGGTCAACAAGGTGACGGAAGGCCGGCCCCACATCGTGGACATGATCAAGAACGGCGAAATCGACCTGATCATCAACACCGTGGACGAGAAACGCTCGGCCGTGGCCGACTCGCGCTCGATCCGGACCATGGCGGTCCAGCAGCGCGTCACCTACTACACGACCATCGCCGGGGCGCTGGCGGCCTGCATGGGCATGCGGCACATGGACCAGCCCGTCCCCTATGACCTGCAGAGCCTGCACAAAAGGCTGCATTAACGACGCAATCTGCCGATAATAGACGGGCCGGCCGTTGAGGTCGGTCCCTTTATGCTCAGAACCTGGTTCCCTTGGCCATACGTTCATGGCCGAGGGTTCTTTTTTCTTGTTTGAGAGAACGATGAACAAAATCCCGTTGACCGTCGCCGGAGCCGAGAAACTGCGTGCCGAGCTGCACCGGCTCAAAACGGTGGAACGGCCCGCCGTGATCAACGCGATTGCCGAAGCGCGCGCTCAGGGCGATCTGTCGGAAAATGCCGAGTACGACGCCGCCAAGGAGCGCCAGAGTTTCATCGAGGGGCGCATCAAGGAGGTCGAGGCCAAGCTGGCGAACGCCCAGATCATCGACCCGAAGGAGCTCGACGCCGACGGCCGTTGCGTCTTCGGCGCGACGGTGGACCTGGAAGACGAGGAAAGCGGCGAAACCGTGACCTATCAGATCGTCGGCGACGACGAGGCCGACATCAAGGAGGGCAAGATTTCGATCAGCTCGCCCATCGCGCGGGCGCTGATCGGCAAGTACGCGGGCGATACGGCCGAAGTGCACGCGCCGGGCGGCATCCGCCGTTACGAAATCCTGGACGTGCGTTACGAGTAGGCCGCGGCGGGCGCATCCCGCCCGCACCCTCAGGCGGCGGCCGGTTTGCGCGCTTTGTTGCGGCGGGGTTTCTTGGCGCGCACCTTGGTCCAGACGGGGCCCGCCTTGGTCTGCTTGGCCGCCGGCCGGTTGCCGCCGGGCTTGGCGCTGCGCGCGTTGCGGTTTTTGACGTTCTTCTTGGCGCCCTGGGGTCGCTCCCGGTACACCACCAGGACCTTGCCGATGTGCTGGATCGCCGAGGCGCCGGTGTTGGCACAGATGGTGCCCATCATGTCTTCGCGCTCATCGGGATCGTCGCTGTCGACCTTGATCTTGATGAGCTCGTGCGCCTTGAGGCTGTTGTCGATCTCCTTCAGCACGGCCGCACTGAGGCCTTCGGCGCCGATCATCACCACGGGACGGAGCGAATGTGCGCGCGCCTTCAAAGCGCTGCGCTCCGCGGGAGTGAGGATTTTGTTCATCGAACCTTTTTCTAATCGTGACGGGACGCCCTGGGGCGGGTCCCGGACTCGTTTGATGCAATTCTTGGGCGCGGCTTGGGGAGGCGCGGGATGCGCGTAGGACTTCCCAAGTGGAGTTCGCGGGGCTTCGCCTCGAGCCGGTGCGGCATGTTACACCGGTCGGGCGGGACGCTTGAAGCGGCTCGGACGCTGGCCCTCGCCCCTAATGCCGTTCCGGCCGCGGCCGGAAACTCTACAACCCGGAACGCATTTTAGCGCCATGGCGCGCAGCAAGACGAGCAAAGCGTGGATGCACGAGCACGTTACCGATGTATACGTGCAACGTGCCAAGGCGCAGGGCTACCGCTCCCGCGCCGCCTTCAAGCTGCTGGAAATCGACGCCAGGGACCGCCTGCTGCGGCCCGGGCAGACCGTGATCGACCTGGGTGCCGCGCCCGGCGGCTGGTCGCAGGTGGCGGCGGCGAAGGTCGGCCGCGGCGGCCGGGTGATCGCCGTGGATCTGCTGCCCATGGACCCGGTCGCCGGGGTGACGTTCCTGCAACAGGATTTCACGACCGACGAGGGGCTCGCGGCGGTGGAGGCCGCGCTCGGCGGGGCGCAGGCCGATGTTGTGTTATCCGACATGGCCCCCAATATTTCCGGCATTAGCGTGGCGGATCAGGCACGTAGCATTCATCTTTGCGAACTTGCCGTGGACTTTGCAGTCAACCATCTCAGACCGGAGGGCGTGCTGCTGATGAAGGCTTTCCAGGGCGCGGGCTTCCCGGAGCTGCTGGCCGGGCTGCGGCGGCGTTTCCGCAGCGTGGCGTCCCGTAAACCGGACGCCTCGCGCGGCCGTTCCAGCGAGATGTACCTGCTGGCGCGCGGTCCGCGCCAGAGTGCCTAGCGCGGCGGCCCTATGCCCGTTGTGCCTGTTTTTTGCGCGTAGAATAGGTTCCATCCGGCGTTCGGTCGCCGCGACGCTTCAAGAGGAGTTGAGTTGAACAATCTCGTCAAGAATCTCGTGATCTGGTTGGTGATCGGTCTGGTGCTGATGACCGTGTTCAACCAGTTCAACAACCGGCAGGCCAGTCAGCCTCCCATTCCCTATTCCCAGTTCGTGGAAGAGGTGAAGAGCGGGCGGATCTCCAGCGTGATCATGGAAGGCCGCCTGCTGCGGGCGACCACCACCGACGGCAAGCGCGTGAGCACCTATTCGCCGGGCGACATCTGGCTGATCAACGATCTGCTGAAGTACGGCGTCAAGGTCGAGGCCAAGCCCGAGGAAGAGCCCTCGCTGCTCATGAACATCTTCGTGTCCTGGTTCCCCATGCTGCTCCTGATCGGCGTGTGGATCTTCTTCATGCGCCAGATGCAGGGCGGGGGACGCGGGGGCGCGTTCTCATTCGGCAAGTCGCGCGCGCGCATGCTCGACGAGTCGAACAACAACGTCACCTTCGCCGACGTCGCCGGCTGCGACGAGGCGAAGGAGGAAGTGGCCGAGCTGGTCGACTTCCTGCGCGACCCCTCGAAGTTCCAGAAGCTCGGCGGGCGCATCCCGAAGGGCGTGCTGATGGTCGGTTCGCCGGGTACCGGTAAGACGCTGCTCGCGCGCGCCATCGCGGGCGAGGCGAAAGTGCCGTTCTTCTCGATCTCCGGTTCGGACTTCGTCGAGATGTTCGTCGGCGTGGGCGCCGCCCGCGTGCGCGACATGTTCGACCAGGCCAAGAAACACGCCCCCTGCATCGTGTTCATCGACGAGATCGACGCGGTGGGCCGCCAGCGCGGCGCGGGCCTGGGCGGCGGTAACGACGAGCGCGAACAGACGCTCAACCAGTTGCTGGTCGAGATGGACGGTTTCGAGGGCAATACCGGCGTGATCGTCATCGCCGCCACCAACCGTCCGGACGTGCTCGACCCGGCGCTGTTGCGTCCGGGCCGCTTCGACCGCCAGGTCGTGGTGCCGCTGCCGGACATCCGCGGCCGCGAGCAGATCCTGCTCGTGCACATGCGCAAGGTGCCCCTTGCGCCGGACGTGCGCGCCGACATCCTCGCCCGCGGCACGCCGGGCTTCTCCGGCGCGGATCTCGCCAACCTGGTGAACGAGGCCGCGCTGTTCGCCGCGCGCGCCAACAAGCGCCTGGTGGACATGGAGGACTTCGAGCGCGCCAAGGACAAGATCATCATGGGCGCGGAGCGGCGGTCCATCGTCATGCCCGAGGAAGAGCGCCGCAACACCGCCTACCACGAAGCCGGTCACGCGGTGGTGGCGCGCCTGCTGCCGAAGACCGATCCGGTGCACAAGGTCACCATCATCCCGCGCGGCCGCGCGCTGGGCGTGACCATGCAACTGCCGACGGAGGACCGTTACAGCCAAGACCGCGAGCGCCTGCTCAACACCATCGCCGTGCTGTTCGGCGGCCGGATCGCCGAAGAAGTGTTCATGAACCAGATGACCACCGGCGCCGCCAACGACTTCGAGCGTGCCACCGAAATCGCGCGCCGCATGGTGACGCAGTGGGGCATGTCGGACGAGCTCGGTCCGATGGTGTACGGCGAGAACGAAGGCGAGGTGTTCCTCGGCCGTTCGATCACCACGCACAAGAACGTGTCGGAGGCGACCCTGCAGAAGGTGGATGCGGAGATCCGCCGCATCATCGACCAGCAGTACAAGCTGGCGCGCCGCCTGATCGAGGAGAACCGCGACAAGGTCGAGGCGATGGCCAAGGCGCTGCTGGAGTACGAGACCATCGACGCCGACCAGATCAACGACATCATGGCCGGCCTGCCGCCGCGGCCGCCGAAGCCGACCCAGACTTCGACGCCGCAGCAGCCGCCCAAGCCGGACGCCCCGGGCGCCACGGCACCGGCCGCCGCCTAAGCGCGTTAAACTCCATAGCCCGCAGCCGCCGCTGCGGGCTTTTTCATTTCACTTACCGTTCTGTATGGTCACCACGTTGCATTGCGGCCGTTACCGCCTGTCGCTCGAGCGCCCGTTGATCATGGGCATCGTCAACGTCACGCCGGACTCCTTTTCGGACGGCGGGGCTTTCCTGGACCCGGCTGCCGCCATCGCCCACGCCCACCGGCTGGTGGAGGAAGGCGCCGACATTCTCGACATCGGCGGCGAATCCACGCGGCCGGGAGCGGTCGCCGTCCCCGTCGAACAGGAGCTGGCGCGCGTGCTGCCGGTGCTCCGGGGCTTGCGCGACATCGACGTGCCGATCTCGGTCGATACCGTGAAGCCCGAGGTGATGAGCGCGGCCCTGGCCGAGGGCGCCTCGATCATCAACGACATCACCGCCCTCGGGGCGCGCGGCGCGATGGACATCGTCGCCGCTTCCGATGCCGCGGTCTGTCTGATGCATATGCAAGGCGAGCCGCGCACCATGCAGATCAATCCCCAGTACCAGGACGTGGTGACGGAGGTGCGCGATTTCCTTGCCGAACGTGTGGGCGCGGTGATTGCCCACGGCATTCCGCGCGAGCGGGTGATCGTCGATCCGGGTTACGGCTTCGGCAAGACGCTGGAACACAACCTGACGCTGCTGCGGAACCAGGAGCGCCTGCTCGAACTCGGAGTGCCGGTGCTGGCGGGCTGGTCGCGCAAGTCGAGCCTGGGGCTCATCACGGGCCGGCCCACCAACGACCGCCTGGCGGCGAGTATCGCCGCGGCCGTGCTTGCGGTGCAGCACGGTGCCAGGATCGTGCGCGTGCACGATGTCGCGGCGACGCGCGACGCGCTGGCGGTACTGCAGGCGGTCGAAGGCGAACGCCCGGCCGGCACAGCCTAGGAAAGGGAGTGTCGATGAGTCGCAAATATTTCGGCACCGACGGCGTACGAGGACGCGTCGGTGATTCGCCCATTACGCCCGATTTCGTGCTCCGGCTGGGGTTCGCCGCCGGGGAAGTGCTGGTGCGGCGCGGCAACGTGGGGCCGGAAGGGCCTGCGGTGCTGATCGGCAAGGACACCCGCATCTCCGGCTACATGTTGGAGGCGGCGCTGCAGGCCGGGCTGGCGGCTGCGGGCGTGGACGTGATGCTGTGCGGGCCGATGCCCACGCCCGGCGTGGCCTATCTCACCCGGGCGCTCCGGCTGCAGGCCGGCATCGTCATCAGCGCTTCGCACAATCCCTACGACGACAACGGCATCAAGTTCTTTTCCGCCGACGGCGGCAAGCTGCCCGATGCGGTGGAGGCGGAAATCGAGGCGGCGCTGGAACGTCCGCTCACCTGCCGGCCTTCGGCGGAACTCGGCAAGGCGCGGCGCATCGAGGACGCCGCCGGCCGTTACATCGAATTCTGCAAGAGCACCTTCCCCAACGCCCTGCATCTGCGGGGACTGAAGATCGTGGTCGATTGCGCCCACGGCGCCGCCTACCACATCGCGCCGCACGTCTTCCACGAGCTGGGCGCGGAAGTGGTGGCGATCGGCAACCAGCCGAACGGCCTCAATATCAACGACGCCTGCGGCGCGACGCGTCCGCAGGCGCTGAGCGAGGCGGTCGTCGCGAACGGCGCGGACCTGGGCATCGCGCTCGACGGCGACGGCGACCGGCTGATCATGGTCGACGCCAAGGGCCGCTGCTACGACGGCGACCAGCTCCTCTACGTCATCGCGCGCGAACGCGCCCGCAACGGCGGGATCGCCGGCGTGGTGGGCACGCTGATGAGCAACCTCGCCCTTGAACGCGCGCTGGAAGCGGAAGGCATCGCCTTCGTGCGTGCCAAGGTGGGCGACCGTTACGTGCTCGAGCTGCTGCAGGAACGCGGCTGGCAGCTGGGCGGCGAGAACAGCGGCCACATCATCTGCCTCGACAAGCACACCACCGGCGACGGTATCGTCTCCGCCCTGCAGGTGCTCACCGCGCTGGTGCAGCACCAGCGCACGCTGGAGGAGCTGGCCGGCGCGCTGAAGCTCTATCCGCAGCGGCTCATCAATGTGCGCATCCGCCGCGGCGTGGACTGGCAGTCGCATCCTTCCATTCAACGCACTTATGCCGACATAGAATCGCGTCTCGGCAAGCGCGGCCGGCTGCTGTTGCGCGCCTCGGGCACCGAGCCGGTGCTGCGCGTCATGGTGGAAGGCGAGGACGGCGCCGAGGTCGAGGCCCTGGCGCGCGAGATGGCCGATTGCGTGGAGCGCGCGCTCGCGGCCTGAGTCAGCCGGTTCCGGAATCGCGCTGCTGTCATGTTTCTGCAACATGGCGTCTCTAGACTGCGCGCGAGTCAATCGAGAGGAGCCAGCTATGAAGCAGATCAGGACAGCCGCGGCGGTTGCCGCGTTCTCGCTCGGTCTGAGCGGCGCCGCCCTTGCGCAGGCCACGCCCGTGATCAAGATCGACGGTTCCAGTACCGTGTTTCCCGTCACCGAAGCGGTGGCCGAAGAATTCCAGATCTCCAAGCGCGGCAAGGTGCGCGTCACGGTCGGCATTTCCGGCACCGGCGGCGGCTTCAAGAAGTTCTGCCGGGGCGAGGTCGACATCTCCAACGCCTCGCGTCCCATCCTCCAGAACGAGATGGCGGCATGCAAACAGGCCGGTATCGAATACATCGAACTGCCGGTGGCCTTCGATGCGCTCACGGTGGTCGTCCATCCCAAGAACAATTTCATCGACAAGCTGACGATCGAGCAGCTCAAGAAGATGTGGGCGCCCGAGGCGCAGGGCAAAGTGACGCGCTGGAACCAGATCGATCCGCGCTGGCCCGACGCGCCGATGAAACTGTTCGGGCCCGGCGCCGATTCCGGCACCTTCGATTACTTCACCGAAGCGGTGGTGGGCAAGGCCAAATCCAGCCGCGGCGATTTCACCGCCTCGGAGGACGACAACGTGCTGGTGCAGGGCGTGTCGCGAGACATCAATGCGCTCGGCTATTTCGGTTACGCCTACTACATCGAGAATCGGGACAAGCTGAAGGCTGTCCCGATCGTCAACGACAAGGGCCAGCCGGTAATGCCCTCGATGGAGACGGTGCTCGACGGCAGCTATTCGCCGCTCGCGCGACCGATCTTCATCTACGTGAACGCGAAGTCGCTCGATAAACCGGAAGTACGCGAATTCGTCGAGTTCTACCTCACCCAGGGCGCGCAGCTCGCCGAGGAAGTGAAGTACGTGCCGCTGCCCGCGAAGGCCTACAAGACGGCGCTGGAACACGTGCGCAACCGCAAGAAGGGCACGGTGTTCGGCGGCCATGCCGAAGTCGGCGTGACGGTGGAGGAACTGCTCAGCCGCGACGCCAAGCTCTAGGCCGTACGGGAACGGTCCGGGCGAGGGGAAGGCGGTCCTCTGCCTTATCCCCGAACACGGACGATTCCGGTTCCCGCTCCGGCCCGTTGTTTTCAAGAGCTTAGGCCTTCGTGCCGGCCTCGGAACAAGACGACGACGTTGAATCGGACTCTCAGTACGATAAACTTGCGGCCCCGCACACAATCATGATCGCCGTCACACGCAACGGCTCCGAATCCGCCGTGAACGTTCCTCTGTCCTCCAGCAGGCTGGCGAAACGCCGCACTCGCGTGTGGCGCGAAAAGGCCATCGAGTTCGTGCTGTTCCTGGCGGCGCTGGTCTCGGTGTTCACCACCCTGGGAATCGTCTACGTGCTGGTGAGCGAATCGGTGGTGTTCTTCAGCCACGTGTCGATCATCGACTTCCTCACCGATACCCAGTGGACGCCGCTGTTCGACGACGCCCATTTCGGCATCCTGGTGTTGCTGTCGGGGACGCTGACCAGTTCGGCGGTGGCCCTGGCGATCGCCATCCCGTTCGGCACCATCATCGCGATCTATCTGTCCGAATTCGCACCCTTCCGGGTGCGCGAGATCGCCAAGCCCTTTCTCGAACTGCTGGGCGGCATCCCGACCATCGTCTACGGCTACTTCGCGCTGCTGTTCGTGACGCCGCTGCTGCAGCGCATCTGGCCCGAACTGCCCGGCTTCAACCTGCTCTCGGCCGGGATCGTCATGGGCATCATGATCATTCCCTACGTGAGCTCCATCAGCGAGGACGCGATGCGCGCGGTGCCCATGAGCCTGCGCGAAGGCTCCTATGCCATGGGGGCGACGCGCTTCCAGACGGCGGTGAAGGTCGTGGTGCCGGCAGCGTTTTCGGGCCTGGCCTCGGCCTATATCCTCGGCATATCGCGCGCGGTGGGTGAAACCATGATCCTCGCCGTGGCGGCGGGCATGCAGCCCAACCTGACGTTCAATCCCGCCGAGCCGGCAGCCACCATCACCGCCTTCATCGTGCAGGTGGCGCTCGGCGACCTGCCGCACGGCTCGATCGGCTATCAGACGATCTTCGCGGCCGGGCTGACGCTGCTCTTGATGACGCTGATGTTCAACATCCTCGGTTACGTGTTGCGCCGCAAGTTCCGGGAGGTCTACTGATGGCTTCGCCCGCGCCGGACATCCAGGAACTGCGCGCCATCATCGCCCGGCACAAGCGCCGGGACTACATCTTCGCCGTGTGCGGCATCCTGGCGCTCATGATCGGCGTGCTGACCTTCACCGCGCTGTTCGCCGACATGGCGATCAAGGGCGTGCCGCGCCTGGATTGGGATTTCTTCACCAACTTCCCCTCGCGCAAGCCCGAGCGCGCGGGCATTCTGTCGGCCTGGGTCGGCTCCACACTGGTGATGCTCGTCACGGCCGCCGTGGCGGTCCCCCTCGGCATCGGCGCCGGCATCTATCTCGAGGAATACGCGCCCAAGAACTGGCTGACCGACATCATCGAGATCAACATTACCAACCTTGCCGGCGTGCCTTCGATCGTCTACGGCCTCCCCGCGCTGGGACGTTTCGTCTACCGGTTGGGCTTCGCCACACGCATCCTTCGGGGGGGGCTACACCTGGGGTTCTCATTCTTCCGGG
>QGUL01000351.1 GCA_003242425.1 Pseudomonadota bacterium
CGCTGAGAACGCGCGGCTTCTGTCCGCGCTCACCGTCAGCGGGCGTTTTCGGTTCACCCGCATCCTCGTCCAGAATGCGGCGCCGCGCGAACCGGCCGGGGCGCGTCCGGTCTATCCCACCCGGTCTATGATTCGCTTTTGCCCGGATTCCTATGCAGCACAGCCTCGACATTCCCAACGTCCGCGCCTGGACGGCCGGCCTGCCGGTCGAGCCCGACGCCGTCCGGCAGATCCGCAATCTGAGCCAGCTGCCCGTCATCGCCGGCCACGTCGCCGTGATGCCCGACGTGCACGTGGGCAAGGGCGCGACGGTGGGCACGGTGATCCCGACCCGCAACGCCATCATCCCGGCCGCCGTGGGCGTGGACATCGGCTGCGGCATGTGCGCCGTGCGCCTCAACCTGCGCGCAGCCGACCTGCCCGACAACCTCTCGCACCTGCGCAGCCGCATCGAACGGGCGGTGCCGGTCGGTTTCGACATGCACGACACGCCGCTCGAAACGCTCCGTTCCTCGCCGGCGGGCGAAGCCGTTCACCAGGCAGCGCGGCGCCTGAGGGAGCGTTTCGCGAAATTGCGCATGCGTTCGCGTCTGGGCCGCGTCGATGCGGACCGCGTGTGGCGCCAGCTCGGCACCCTGGGCGGCGGCAACCACTTCATCGAACTCTGTCTGGACGAACGCGAGGACGTGTGGGTGATGCTGCACTCGGGCAGCCGCAACATCGGCAAGACCATCGGCGAGGCGGCGATCGCCACCGCGCGCGAATACATCCGCTCGCGCGGCATCGATCTGCCCGACTGCGATCTCGCGTGGCTGGATGCCGGCACCGATGCCTTCGAGGATTACGTCGACGCGCTCGCCTGGGCGCAGGACTACGCCGCCGCCAACCGCGAGGCGATGCTGCACGCGATCCTCGACGCCGTCGCCGGCGCCTTGAAGCGCCCGATCCACACCACCGCCGATGCGGTCAACTGCCACCACAACTACGCCGCGCAGGAAACGCACTACGGCGAACGGCTGTGGATCACGCGCAAGGGCGCGGTGTCGGCGCGCAAGGACCAGCTCGGCATCATCCCCGGCAGCATGGGCACGCGCTCCTACATCGTGCGCGGCAAGGGCAATCCGGCCTCGTACCACTCGTGCAGCCACGGCGCGGGCCGCGTGATGTCGCGCAGCGAAGCCAAGCGGCGCTTCTCAGCGGCGGATCTCGAGCGCCAGACGGCCGGCGTCGAATGCCGCAAGGACAAGGGCGTGATCGACGAAATCCCGGCCGCCTACAAGGACATCGACCGGGTAATCGCCGCGCAGAGCGATCTCATCGAAGTGGTGCACACCCTCAAGCAGGTGCTCTGCGTGAAAGGCTGAGCCCGGTCAGGGAATGCCGATCAGCTTGTGCGTCTGCAGGCTGAGCCGCCACTTGGGATGCCGCAGGCAGTACTCGACACAGGCGGCGGTATGCTCCGCGCGCCGCTCGTCGTCGAGCGGCTGCAGGAAGAAGTGCTCGAACTCCCAGCCGGCGAAGTCCTCCGGATCTAGCCCCGCCTGCGGATAGACGAGCTTCAATTCGTTGCCGCGCCGCTGCACGACCTGGCTGCCGGCCTTGGGGCTAATGCACAGCCAGTCGATGCCGGGCGGCGCCGCGACCGTGCCGTTCGATTCCACGGCGATTTTGAAGCCGCGCGCATGCAGCGCATCGATGAGCGGCGCGTCCAGTTGCAGCAACGGCTCGCCGCCCGTGCACACCACGAAGCGCTGCTCGCGCGGGCCCCGCCAGAGCTTTTCCAGATGGTCGGCGAGCGCGTCGGCGGTCGCAAACTTGCCGCCGTTCACGCCGTCGGTGCCGACGAAGTCGGTATCGCAAAACTTGCACACCGCCTTGCGGCGGTCCTCCTCGCGCCCGCTCCAGAGATTGCAGCCGGCGAAACGGCAGAACACCGCCGCGCGCCCGGCGTTGGCGCCTTCGCCCTGAAGA
This sequence comes from Pseudomonadota bacterium, assembly GCA_003242425.1. Lineage (GTDB taxonomy): Bacteria > Pseudomonadota > Gammaproteobacteria > Burkholderiales > SG8-39 > ZC4RG42. The sequence goes on from QGUL01000351.1 coordinate 1,972, forward strand.
GTCAGAAAAGCTTCTTTGACGGCGTAGCTCATGGGCGAAGCGTAACGCAGCCGGCGTGCGCTGACGAGGCCGGCACGCCGCGGAGGTTATGCGATCGGCGCACGCGAATCCTCAGCCAAGGCGATTCCGCACCGAATGCGCCGCCTGACTGCCGGAAAAACGCGATGGCGCGCCGGCCCTCAGCCGGCACGGACGGCCTGTTCTTCGCTTTCGAACAACTCGGCGTTGCCGGCCTCATCGGGCACCGGCCCCGCGTCACGCCTGCCGTAAATCGCTTCGATGAAAGGTGCCCAGCGCCTTTTGGTGAGCGCGTATTCGCGCGCGCACGCTCATCTGCCTGCGCAATGCACTTCACCACCGCTACGCATGCATGCCGCAGCGTCTCCCCGGCCCGTGGGTCTTCGGAGCGTTTTTAAGCATGCCGGCCATAGCGGTCGTCGAAGCGAACAATATCGTCCTCGCCGAGATAGCTTCCCGATTGCACTTCGATGATCTCGAGCGGAACCTTGCCGGGATTCGCCAAGCGGTGCTTGACGCCCACCGGAATGTAAGTGGATTCGTTCTCGCTGACGAAGAAGGTTTCGCCGTCCCGCGTCACTTCCGCCGTTCCGCGGACCACCACCCAATGTTCGGCGCGGTGGTAGTGCATCTGCAGCGACAGCGATGCGCCAGGATTGACCGAAATCCGCTTCACCTGGAAGCGGTCTCCTTTGTCGA
>QGUL01000352.1 GCA_003242425.1 Pseudomonadota bacterium
AGCTCGATCAGCGTGCGGTCGCCGAACAGCGACATCGACGCGGCGCAGGCCTCCAGCCGGCCCCAGTCGAAACCGCGTTCGACGTTCAGCACCTGGCGCTGCGTGAAACCGGCGGCGCGGGCCGCCTGGCGCACGGCGTCGGCGGCTTCGAGCGACAGCAGCGGTTCGTCGCCGTGGATCACGTAAAGCGCCGCGAGACCGCGCGCGAGCTGGGCATCGAGCTGATCGAGCCGGATCGCGCCCATCGTCCGCGTTCAGTACTCGTCGGGCAGGAGCGGCTTCGCGGCGGCCAGCCGCCGCATGAGCTGCTGCACGAAGTCGGCCCGCATTTCGGCGTAGAGCTGCTGCTCCTCGGTTTCCTTGGCGAGAATCTCGTCGTTGAAGGTGATGTCGCGGGTCAGCAGCACCGTCGTCGGCGGCACGTACACGCCTCCTTGCTTGCGCGTGACGCGGTAGCTCACCAGGTAGCGCAACTGGTATTCGCGCACCCGGCCGCGCGTGGTCAGCGAGAGGATGACCTTCTCCGAGGCTTCGCGGCTGATGTCCAGCACCGCGTCGGCGTCGTTCACGTTCTCGACCACCTTGGCGTTGCTTTGCGTCTGGATGGCGCGCTTGATCTCGGTGCGCAGGGTCGTCACGCCCGGCACCGCGATGGTGTCGAAAGGCAGGGTCTGCGGGCCGCGCAGTTTGAAGCCGCAGGCGGCGAGCGTCGCGGCGAGCAGGCAGATAAACAGCGCGCGCAGGGCGGTCTTCAAACGCGTTCCCCTAGACAACGATGTTGATCAGGCGGCCGGGCACGACCACGACCTTCTTCGGCGCCTGCCCGCCAGTGTGCTTCTGCACGGTGTCGAGGGCAAGGGCGGCCTGTTCGATCTGCGCCTTGTCGGCGTCCTTCGGTACGCGCACGTGGCCGCGCAGCTTGCCGTTCACCTGCACCACGAGCTCGATCTCGTCGCTCACCAGCGCCGCTTCGTCGACTTCGGGCCAGGGCGCATCGACAATGTCGCCGGCATAGCCCAGCTCGGTCCACAGCGCATGGGCGATGTGCGGTGTGATCGGGTACAGCACGCGGATGAGGATGCTCAAGCCCTCGCGGATCGCCTGCACGAGGTGCTGCGAGTCGCCACCCTTCGCAGCCGCGTCCTGCAGCGCGTTCAGCATCTTCATCGCCGCCGAGGCGACGGTGTTGAACTGCTTGCGCTCGATGTCGAAAGTCGCCTGCTTGAGCAGGCTGTGCAGCTCGCGTCGCAGGGCGCCGACCGCAGGTTCGGTCTTGGCGATATCGGCCGGGTAGGCGCCGTCGGTCGCCTTGCGCACCCGTTCGTGCCACTGGTAGGCGAAGGACCAGACCCGCTTCAGGAAGCGCGAAGCGCCGTCCACGCCTTCCTGCGACCACTGCAGCGTCTGCTCCGGCGGACTGGTGAACATCATGAAGAAGCGCGCCGTGTCGGCCCCGTATTCCTCGATGAGCTGCTGCGGATCGACGCCGTTGTTCTTGGACTTGGACATGGTGGTCCAGCCCTCGTAACTCACCGGCAGGCCGTCCTCCTTGCTCACGGCGGTGACGCGGTCGCCCTCGCGCTTGATGTCGAGCTCGTGCGCCCAGTAGTAGCGCTTCTTGTTGTCGGTGATGCGCACGAAGGCTTCGTTCAGCACCATGCCCTGTGTCAGCAGATTGGCGAAGGGCTCGTCGAGCTTCACGAGCCCCAGGTCGCGCATGACCTTGGTCCAGAAGCGCGAGTAGAGCAGGTGCAGGATGGCGTGCTCGATGCCGCCGATGTACTGGTCTACCGGCAGCCAGTACTGCACCCGTTCGTCCACCATCGCCTTGTCGTTGTCCGGGCAGGCGTAGCGCAGGTAGTACCAGGACGAGTCGACGAAGGTGTCCATGGTGTCGGTCTCGCGCCGCGCCGCCTTGCCGCATTTCGGGCAGGTGCACCTGAGGAAGTCCTCGCGCTTGTTGAGCGGGTTGCCGCTGCCGTCCGGCACGCAGTCCTCGGGCAGCACCACTGGAAGCTGATCGTCGGGCACCGGCACTTCGCCGCAGGATTCGCAATGGATGATCGGGATCGGCGTGCCCCAGTAGCGCTGGCGCGAGATGCCCCAGTCGCGCAGGCGGAATTGCACCCGCTTGTCGCCGAGGCCCTTCGCGCGCAGCGCCGCGGCGATGGCGTCGATCGCCTGCTCCGATTCCAGCCCGGAGAATTCGCCCGAGTTCACGGTAATGCCGTATTCGGCGTAGGCGTCCTGCCAGGGCGCCTCGACGCTTTCATAGGCGCCGCGTTTGGATTTGATCACCTGCTTGATCGGCAGGCCGTACTTGGTCGCGAACTCGAAGTCGCGCTCGTCGTGCGCGGGCACGGCCATCACCGCGCCTTCGCCGTAGCTCATCAGCACGTAGTTCGCCACCCACACCGGCAGCTTCTCGCCGGTGAGCGGATGCACCACATGGAAGCCGGTCGGCATACCTTTCTTTTCCTGGGTGGCGAGATCGGCTTCCATGACGCTGCCGCGCTTGCACTCCTCGATGAAGCGCGCCAGTTCCCAGTTGTTCTTCGCCGCAGCGGTGGCGAGCGGGTGTTCCGCCGCCACGGCGCAGTAGGTGGCGCTGTCCTTTATACACATCGGACCCGCCCGCCAAAAAGAAAGGGAGAGACTTCTGGGGCTCTGCTGTCTATAAAAAAAAA
>QGUL01000353.1 GCA_003242425.1 Pseudomonadota bacterium
TCAGGCCAAGATTTTGGGGTCGAATCGGAGGTTTAACAAAAGATTCACGGCCCGGTTGACGTTTGGTTCGATTCCGGCACGACGCATTACACCGTGCTGCGTAACGACGACGCGCGTTTCAAGTGGCCGGCCGATCTCTATCTGGAAGGCTCGGACCAGCACCGCGGCTGGTTCCATTCCTCGCTGCTCACGGGCTGTGCCATGGACGGCCGCGCGCCCTACGGCGCACTGCTTACGCACGGTTTCGTGGTCGACGGCGAAGGCCGAAAGATGAGCAAGTCGCGCGGCAACGTCGTCGCTCCGCAGGAAGTGGCGGACACCCTCGGCGCTGAAATCCTGCGGCTTTGGGTGGGCGCGACGGACTACTCCGGCGAGCTGTCGATCTCGAACGAAATCCTCAAGCGGGTGGTGGAAGCCTACCGGCGCATCCGCAACACGCTACGCTTCCTGCTGGCCAACGTCTCGGACTTCGATCCGGCGCAACATACGCTGCCGGTCGACGAATGGCTCGAAATCGACCGCTACGCCGTGGCGAACGCGGCGGCATTCCAGCGCGTGCTCACGGCGCACTACGAACGCTACGAGTTCCATCACATCGTACAGAAGCTGCAGACCTACTGTTCCGAGGAACTCGGCGCCTTCTATCTCGACGTGCTCAAGGACCGGCTGTACACCACCGGCAAGGATTCCAGGCCGCGCCGTTCGGCCCAGAACGCGCTCCACCATCTCACGCACGCCCTGCTGCGCTGGATGGCGCCGATCCTCAGCTTCACCGCCGAGGAAGCCTGGAAGGTGTTCACCGGCAAGCAGGACGACAGCGTGTTCTTCCACACTTGGCACGAACTGCCCCGTCCGGCGGACGAGGAGGCGTTGCTGGCGCGCTGGGCGCTGGTGCGCGAAGTGCGCGCGGAAGTGCAGAAGCAGCTCGAAGTGCTGCGCAGCGAAGGGAAGATCGGCTCGTCGCTGCAGGCCTATATCGAAATCCACGCCGCGGGGGCGCGCTACGACGCGCTGGCGGCGCTGGAGGACGATCTGCGCTTCGTGATGATCACCTCGGGTGCGAAGGTGGTGCGCGCCGAGAACGAGGCGGCGCAGAAGATCGTGGCGATGCCGGCCGAGTACGCGAAATGCGAGCGCTGCTGGCACCATCGCGCGGACGTCGACGCCGATCCCGCCCATCCCGGGATCTGCGGGCGTTGCGTATCGAATCTGCAGGGCCCCGGCGAGCCGCGCAGCCATGCCTGAGGCGATTCGCTCCGCGTGGTTGCGTTGGTTGGCGTTGGCCGCCGCCGTGGCGGTCGCCGACCAGCTCACCAAGTGGTGGATCGAAGCCGTGCTCGAACCGGGCGAGCGCATCACGGTCGCGCCCTTTTTCGATCTGGTGCTGGCGTTCAACCGCGGCGCGGCCTTCAGCTTCCTGGCCGATGCCTCGGGCTGGCAGCGCGTGTTCTTCATCGCCGTGGCGGTGGTGGCCTCGGCCGTCATCCTGTACCTGCTGCGCAAGCATCAGGGCGAACGGCTGTTCAGCTTCGGCCTAGCGTTGATCCTGGGCGGCGCGCTGGGCAATCTATGGGACCGGCTGGTGCTGGGACATGTGGTCGATTTCTTGCTGCTGCATGCCTACGGCTACCATTGGCCGGCCTTCAATCTCGCCGATTCGGCCATCACCCTCGGCGCCGGCTTGCTGATCTACGACAGTTTCCGCGGCACGCGCCGCGGCGAGCGGCTGAAAACCTCGGGCCGCTGAATCGAATAGGGGAAGAAGATGGAAGTCCTGCTCGCCAATCCGCGCGGTTTCTGTGCCGGGGTCGAACGCGCCATCGCCATTGTCGAACGCGCGCTCGCGCTTCACGGCGCGCCGATCTATGTCCGCCACGAAATCGTGCACAACAAGTTTGTGGTGGAGGACCTGCGCGCCAAGGGCGCGGTGTTCGTGGACGAGCTGGACGAAGTGCCGGACGGCGCGACGGTGATCTTCTCCGCGCACGGGGTGGCGAAGCGGGTGCGCGAGGAGGCCGAGCGGCGCGGCTTGCGCGTGTTCGACGCGACCTGTCCGCTCGTGACCAAGGTACACGTCGAGGTCGCGAAAATGCTCAAGGCCGGCCGCGAGATCGTGATGATCGGCCATCGCGGCCATCCGGAGGCGGAAGGCACCATGGGGCAGGCCGAAGAAGGCATCTATCTCGTGGAAACGATCGAGGATGTCGAGCGCCTGCAGGTCAAGGATCCGACGCGGCTGGCGTACGTCACGCAGACCACGCTTTCGGTGGACGACGCGGCCGCGATCATCGAGGCGCTCAAGCGGCGCTTCCCGGACATCGTCGGACCCAAGAAGGACGACATCTGCTACGCCACCCAGAACCGCCAGGACGCGGTGAAGTTCATGGCGCCGCAGACCGACGTGGTCATCGTCGTCGGCTCGCCCAACAGCTCCAACTCCAACCGTCTGCGCGAAGTGGCGCAGAACATGGGCGTGCCCGCCTATATGGTCGATCACGAAGACCAGATCGATCCGCAATGGGTGGCGGGCAAGCAGCGCATCGGTGTCACGGCGGGCGCTTCGGCCGCCGGGGGTCTCCCCCCTCGCCGCCTCGGCCGCCCTCAGCCACCCGGCGGCCCCCGCCACCCCCCCCGTGGGGGCGTGCGCGGGCGCGCGCCCCTCCCTCTCGCCCTAGGAGTTCCAGCGG
>QGUL01000027.1 GCA_003242425.1 Pseudomonadota bacterium
ATTCACCAGCTCGCGCTGCCACCGCGTCAATCGGCGGTCGGATTGCTCGATTCGCTCGCTGAGCCACAGGCCGATGTCGGTCGCCGCCTTGTCGTTGCGCCAGCGGCCGGTGTGCAGGCGCTTGCCGAGGTCGCCGAGCGATTCGGTCAGGCGGCGCTCGATGTTGAGATGCACGTCCTCGGCATCCAGCGACCATTCGAACTTGCCGGCGAGGATCTCCTCGCGGATCGCGGCCATGCCGCGCTCGATGTCGGCCAGGTCGGCCTCGGAGAGAATGCCTTGCGCCGCCAGCATCCTGGCGTGCGCGAGCGAGCCCCGGATGTCGTGCAGCGCCAGGCGCTTGTCGAAATCGACTGAAGCGGTGTAGCGCTTCACGCGTTCGTCCACGGCTTCGCTGAAACGGCCGGACCAAGTGGTCGGACGGGCGTGATGGTTTTCCTTCGAGCCTGGCATTGCAGCTTGCAAAATGGGCGTGGGTTCCGAGTCCGCGCGTTGCACGGCGTCCGCAACGCGCTCCGAGAGCTGAAAGCGTGCAGATTCTAAGTCAAAAGCCCCTCCGCCCGCGCGGCCTTTTTGAATCCCGGGCTTCGTCGCCCGGGACGCAACGCGTCCAGCGCCATGCCGACGCGTAGCGCCGCAACGCCCGATGTGCTGCCGGATCTGCGCAATCTCGGCGTGCTGGCGCGCATCCTGATCGCGGTGAACGGCGCGGCCTTCTTCGCCGCCACCGTCCATGCGCACAGTTTCGCCGAGCTGGTCGAGCAGTTCCTCGGTATCGCCCTGGCGGTGGAGCCGGCGCTGCTCGCCGCGCTCGTGGCGTTGTGGCTGCTCAACCCGGTGCTGCAGCGGCTGCCTTACTGGCGGGGGCTGGCGCTGATCGCCGTGACGGTCGTGCTCGTCACCCTCGGCGTACAGCGGCTGCTCGCCATGGTGGACGCTTCCGCGCCCGAAATGCTGCGCGGCGCGGCCTATGCGCTGCTCGCCACCGGTCTGCTCGCCGGCTACTTCCATCTGCGCGAACGGGCCTTCTCGCCGGCGCTGTCCGAGGCGCGTCTGCAGGCGCTGCAGGCGCGCATCCGGCCGCATTTCCTCTTCAACACCATTAACGCGGTGCTGTCGCTGATCCGCAAGGACGCGCGCCGCGCGGAAGCGGCGCTGGAGGATCTCGCCGAGCTCTACCGGCAGGTGATGGCCGACAACAAGAAACTCGTGACGCTCGAACACGAACTCGCGCTCACGCGCCAGTACCTCAACCTCGAACAGTTGCGGCTCGGTTCACGCCTGCGGGTGGACTGGCGGACCGAAAAGGCGCCGATGGATGCGCTGGTGCCGCCGCTATTGCTGCAGCCGCTGGTGGAGAACGCCGTCTATCACGGCATCGAGCCGGGCATCGAACCCGGCACCATCGAGATCGCGATCGCGCGGCTGCGCGACCGCGTGCAGTTCCGCCTGCGCAATCCCTATCACGTCGATCATCAGCATCGCCAGGGCAACCGCATCGCGCTCGCCAACATCCGCGAGCGGCTGGCGCTGCATTTCGACGTCGAGGCGACGCTCAAGACCGAGGTGCGCGGAGAGGTGTACGAGATCCGCATCGATCTTCCCTACAAGAAGGCCGAAGAGCTGTCGCAACCGCTTTCCTTCGGCCCCATTACCCTGGGACCGCAACGATGAATCCGCTCCGCCTGCTGCTCGTGGACGATGAGGCGCCGGCGCGCGAGCGCCTGCGCGAAGTGCTGGGCGACGTGGCGGCGGCCGTGCCCCACGTCGTCGTCGGCGAGGCGGCCAACGGCCCGGCGGCGCTCGCTTTCCTGCAGGAACGGCGCGTGGACCTTGTGCTGGTGGACATCCACATGCCGCAGATGAGCGGCATCGAGTTCGCGCGCCACGTGCTGCGCATGCCCGATCCGCCGGGAATCATTTTCGTGACCGCGTACGACCAGCACGCCGTGCACGCCTTCGAGGTGAACGCGCTCGATTACCTGCTGAAACCGGTGCGCGCGGCGCGCCTGCAGGTGGCCTTGCAGAAGGCGCGCATGGCCACCGCCGAGCAGCTGCAGAACGCGGCCGCGGCGGCAGGCGAGGCGCGCCGTTTCCTGTCCGTGAGCGAGCGCGGGCGCATCCTGCTGGTACCGCTCGCGGACGTGTTGTATCTCAAGGCGGAGCTGAAGTACGTGACGGTGCGTACCCGCGAGCGCGAGTACGTGATCGAGGAATCGCTCACCCGCCTGGAGCAGGAATTCGCCGAACTGTTCGTGCGCATCCACCGCTCCTGTCTGGTGGCGCGGCGCTACCTGCGCGGCTGCGAACGCGTGGTGGACGCGAGCGGCGAGGAGGCGGGCTGGGCCGTGCTGCTCGACGGCTGCGAGGAGAGACTGCCGGTGAGCCGCCGGCAGTGGCCGGCCGTCAAGGCGCTGCTTGCGGCCGGCACCGCCTGAGCACCGGCCTTCCGCTCAACCCGAGTTGCGCAAGCCCGCAGCGACGCCGTTGATGGTGCGGTGGATGCCGCGATGGATGCGTTCGTCGCTCTGGCCCGAACGGTGCCGGCGCAGCAGCTCGACCTGGATGTGGTTGAGCGGGTCGATGTACGGGACGCGGTTGCGGATGGAACGCGCGAGCAGCGGGTTGCAGGCGAGCAGCTCGCGCTGGCCGTTGATGTCGAGAATGGCTTTGCGCGTCCACTTCCATTCTTCCTGGATTCGCCCGAACACCTTGTTGCGCAGCTTCTTGTCCGGCACCAGCGCGGCGTAACGCGAGGCGATGGCCATGTCGGTCTTGGCCATCACCATGTCCATGTTGGAAATCAGCGTGCGGAAGAAAGGCCAGCGCTTGTACATGCGCTTGAGCAGCGCGAGGCCGTTCTTCTCGGTCTGCAGATAGGCGCGCACCGCCGAGCCGAAGCCGTACCAGCCGGGCAGCAGCACGCGGCTTTGCGCCCAGCTGAACACCCAGGGGATGGCGCGCAGGTCCTCGATGCGGTTCGAGGGCTTGCGCGAGGCCGGGCGGCTGCCGATCTTGAGCTCGGAGATCTCGTTGATCGGCGTGGCGGCGCGGAAGTAGTCGTTGAAGCCGGGCGTCTCGTATACCAGCGCGCGGTAGGCGCGGTAGGCATGCTGCGAGAGCACGTCCATGACCGCGCGGAAGCGCTCGGTCTCCTCGCTCGCCTCGGTCTCCAGCAACGTGGCTTCGATGGTCGCCGCGACCATGGTTTCGAGGTTGCGGCGGCCGATCTCGCGGTTGGAATACTTGCTCGCGATCACCTCGCCCTGTTCGGTGATACGGATCTGTCCGCTCACCGCGCCGGCGGGCTGCGCCAGGATGGCTTCATAGGTCGGACCGCCGCCGCGGCCCACCGTGCCGCCGCGGCCGTGGAACAGACGCAGCGTGAGGCCCAGCCGCTCGCAGAGCTGCATGAGCCGGATCTCGGCGAGATAGAGCTCCCAGCTCGAGGTGAGGAAACCGCCGTCCTTGTTGCTGTCCGAGTAGCCGAGCATGACCTCGACGGTGTCGCGCCAGCATTCGTGCGCGATCGCCAGCATGCCGGGCTGGGTGAGGAAGCGCTCCAGGATGTGCGCGCAGTTGCGCAGGTCGTCGATGGTCTCGAACAGCGGGATGATGCGCATGTTGATGCGCGGCGGAATGCCGGGCATGTAGATGCCGACTTCGCGCAGCAGAAGCGCCGTCTCCAGCAGGTCCGAGGCCGCGGTGGTCTTGGAAATGATGTAGTGCGGCAGCGCCTCCGGCCCGAACTGATCGTGGATGCGCTTGGCTTCCCGGAGGATCGCGAGTTCGCTGGTGGTGAGCGGCGAATACTGGATATAGGGCGAGACGAGCGGCCGCGCGGTCGCGAGCTCGCGCACCAGCAGCGCTTCGCGCGCCTCTTCGTCGAGGTTGAGATAGTCCGACTCGACGCCCGCGCGCGCGAACAGCTCGGCGACCACCGCCTCGTGCACGTCGGAATTCTGCCGCAGGTCGAGCGTGGCGAGGTTGAAGCGGAAGGTGCGCGCCGCGGTGATGAGATGCCGCAGGCGACCGCGTGCCAGCACGGCGGAATTGTGCTCGATGAGCGAGCGGCGGATCGCTTCCAGGTCGGCGACGAACTGTTCGGCCGTCTCGTACGCGGGCGCGGTGTGCACGCTGCGCCATTCGTGACCGGTGAGGTTCTTCGCCGCGGCGGCGAGTCGGGCGTGGATCCACGTCAGCGCGCGGCGGTAGGGTTCGTCGATGCGGTGCTCCGAAGTGGCGGGCGCGGCTTCGGCGAGTGCAATCACTTCGTCCGAGACCTGGACCTGGCTGATGGAAATCGGCAGCTCCGCGGCGAGTGCCGCCACTTCCTGCAGGTAATGCTCGAAGGCGACGGTAGCCTGCTGCTGCAGCGCGTGCGCGAGCACGTCGCGATCGACGAAGGGGTTGCCGTCGCGGTCGCCGCCGATCCAGCTGCCCAGACGCAGGAAGGGCGGCAGTTCCCAGGTCTCGCCTTCGAACTCCTTGGCCAGCGCGTCCTCGATATCGGCGTAGAGCTGCGGCACCGCCGAGAGGAAGGTGGTGCGGTAGTAGGCGAGGCCGTTGTCGATCTCGTCCTCGACGGCGAGCTTGGCCGTGCGCAGCATGCGCGTCTGCCACAGGGTGAGGATTTCGCGGCGCAGGGCTTCCAGGTTCTCCGCTTCCTCGTCCGGGGTCATGATGCGCTGGTCGCGCTCGGCAAGCAGGCGCGCGATCTCGATTTCGCGGTCGAGGATGCTCTTGCGCTGCACTTCGGTCGGATGCGCAGTGAGCACCGGGCTGATCAGCGCGTTCTCGAAGAATTCCTTGATCTGCTTGGGCTTGATGCCGGCGTTGCGCAGGCGCTCCAGCGCCAGTTCCATGGACCCGTCCTGCGGCTTGGAGCCGTGGATGCGGTGATAGCGGCGGCGGCGGTTGTGGTGCTGGTCTTCGGCGAGGTTGGCCAGATGCGAGAAGTAGCTGAACGCCCGCACGACCCCGATGGTCTGTTCCGGCGTCAGTCTGTTCAGCAGCCGTTCCAGATGCTGTCGGGCTTTGGCATCGCCTTCGCGCCGGAAGCGCACCGCCGTCTGGCGGATCTCCTCGACGATGCGGTACATCTCCTCGCCTTCCTGTTCGCGCAGCGTGTCGCCCAGGAGCCGGCCGAGCAGGCGGATGTCTTCGCGCAGCGGCGCGTCCTTGTCCGGGCGCCGGTTCCGCTTGGAACTCGCTTTAGTCGTGCCTGCTGTTGCCATCGATGCTGCCTCGTCCGTTGAACTGTGCATCGCGCCCGTGCACGGCACGCGGTGCGGGCGCACACCATCCGCGGGCGCAATGCCGCGACGCACTGTCGCCGCGCTGCGAACGGAAGGCTGGGACCCCGACCGGGTGCGGAAGCACGCGGAGCGCGCTAGAATCGCGTGGCCGTCACAAAGCCGGCCACCCTATTCACTCCTTGTAATTTTTCGATGCTCGAACGTCTAGTCATCGCCTCGCGCGAGAGCCGCCTGGCGATGTGGCAGGCCGAGCATGTGCGCGCGAAACTCGGCCGATTATATCCGCGCTGCCAGGTGGAAATCCTGGGAATGACCACCCGAGGCGACAGCATTCTCGACGTTTCGCTCGCCAAGGTGGGCGGCAAGGGCCTGTTCGTGAAGGAACTGGAGACGGCGCTCGAGGATGGGCGCGCGCATATTGCCGTCCATTCGGCCAAGGATGTGCCGATGGAGCTGCCGCCCGGTTTCACGCTGGCCGCCATCCTGACGCGAGAGGACCCGCGCGACGCCTTCGTCTCCAACGCCTACGCTTCCCTCGAGGAATTGCCCCCGGGCGCCGTGGTCGGCACTTCGAGCCTGCGGCGGGAAGCGCAGTTGCGCAGCCGCCATCCTCATCTCGTCGTGCGTCCCTTGCGCGGCAACCTCGACACGCGCCTGGCCAAGCTCGACCGCGGCGAATACGACGCGATCGTGCTGGCCGCCGCCGGCCTCAAACGGCTCGGGGCCGCGCAGCGCATCCGCGCCTACCTCTCCACGGAGGACAGCCTGCCGGCCGCGGGTCAGGGCGCGCTGGCGATCGAATGCCGCGCCGACCAGCAGGCGCTGATCGAGGCGCTGGCGCCGCTCAACGATGCCGAGACGGCGGCCTGCGTGCGCGCCGAGCGCGCCGTGAGCCGTGCGCTCGCGGGCAGTTGCCAAGTGCCGCTTGCGGCGCACGCCGAATGCGCGGACGGCCGCCTGCGGCTGCGCGGACTGGTTGCGCTGCCGGACGGCACGCGTATCGCCCGCGCCGAAGTGGAGGGCGCGGCGGACGAAGCCGAGCAACTCGGCCTGCGGCTGGCCGAGGCGTTGCGGGCGCAAGGCGCCGACGCCATCCTCGCCGCATTGCCCCATTGACCATGCTGCCGCTCGCCGGACGACGCATCGTGCTCACCCGTCCGGCCGGGCAGAACGAGGCGCTGGCCGCACGCATCGCGGCGCTCGGCGGCGAAGCGATCCTGTACCCCGTCATGCAAATCCGCGATGTCGACGACCCGGAGCCGCTTGCGCGCGCGACGGCCGAGCTCGACCGCTACGATCTCGCCGTCTTCATCAGCCCGAATGCGGTGGAGCGGGCGCTCGACTACATCCTGGCGCGCCGGGCGTGGCCGGAAGGACTGACCGCGGCGACGGTGGGCCAGGGCAGTGCAACCGCATTGCGCGAGCGCGGCATCGCGAGGGTGATCGCGCCCGAAGCGCGTTTCGACAGCGAACATCTGCTCGCCCTGCTGCCCGAGCGCATGGACGGGCAACGCGTAGTGATCTTCCGCGGCCAGGATGGACGCCCCCTGCTGGGCGACACGCTGCGACAACGCGGTGCCGAAGTGCATTACGTGCCCTGCTATGTGCGCGAGCGGCCGCCGGGCGGCGATGAGGCCTTGGGCGGCGCGCCGGTGGATGCCTTCGTCGTAACCTCCAGCGAGGGTCTGCGCAACCTGTTCGAGATGCTCGGTCCGGCCGGCCGACGGTCGCTGCGCGAGGCGCGAGTGGTGGTGACGCATGCGCGGATCGCGGAGCAGGCGCGCGCTTTGGGGCTCGAGCGGGTGAGCCTCACTTCGCCGGGCGACGCGGGCATTCTGTCGGCGCTGACCGGGTTTTGGGATAAAGTTGAGGGCGGGTCGGACTGAGGGCGTCATGCCCGCCGGCCCGTCCACATTCGAGCGCACATGACAGAAGAAGCGACGCCGACGTCCACGCCCCCCATCCAGGACACGCCCGCTGCCCCTGCGCGTGAAACCCGCCGCGGGTTAGCGCTGCCGTTCCTGTACCTCATCGTCCTGTTGCTCATCGCCGCCGTGGCATGGCTGTGGTGGGACACGCGCCAGCAGTTCGAGGCGCTGCGCACCGACATGGCCCAGCAACTGCGCGGCATGCGCGACGACGCGCTGGCCACGAATGCGATCGTGCGCGACACCCAGGAGGCCCTGCGGCAACTGCAGAACACCACGGCGGGGCTGGAGGTGAAGCTGCTCGACGCGCAGACGCAGCAGGAGGCACTCCAGTCCATCTATCAGGAGCTGTTCCGCAATCGCGACGACTGGTTGCTCGCCGAGATCGAGCAGACCTTGGGCATCGCCGCACAGCAACTGCAACTGGCCGGCAACGTGCCGGCCGCGCTGACGGCCCTGCAGGCCGCGGATGCGCGGCTTGCGCGCGCGGACCGCTCGCAGTTCCTGCCGATCCGCAAGGCGCTGGCGCGCGACATCCAGAGGCTGCAGGCGGCGCCTACGCTCGACGTGAGCGGCATGGCGCTGCGGCCCGTTCAAGTGCGGCCGGGGTGGGAGGGGCGCCCCCGCGGGGTGGTGGGGCGCCCCCGGGCAACGGCGCCCAAGGACGGCGCCCCCGCCGAACCGGGTAGCGGCTGGCGCGACGTATTGCGCGCCGTCTGGCTGGAACTCAAGCAGCTCGTGCGCGTGGAGCGGCTCGATACCCACGATCCCACGCTGCTTGCGCCCGAGCAGCGCTACTTCCTGCGCGAGAACCTGAAGCTGCGGCTGATGCACGCGCGCCTGGCGCTGCTCGCGCGCGACGAGCGGGCGTTCCGCAACGACGTGCAGGCGAGCCTCGACTGGCTGAAGCGCTATTTCGATCTGCACGATGCCGGCGTGGCGGGCACCGTGCGTACGCTCGAGGAGCTGCGCGAAGCGGCGGTTTCGGTCGAACTGCCCTCGATCCTCGACAGCCTCAACGCGGTACGCAACTTCAAGCTGGCGCAGGAGGCGAAGCCGTGAAAGGGCGCGCCCGATGAGATGGCTGATCCGCTTCGTCCTGGTCTTCGCGCTGGCTGTCGCCATCGCGATGGCGGCCCGCTACAGCGAAGGCTACGCCCTGCTGGTGGTGCCGCCCTACCGCATCGAGCTGTCGCTGCCGGTGCTGATGTTCGGGCTGTTCGCCGCCTTCGCGCTGAGCTACATGGTGTTGCGGGCGCTGACGCACACGCTGCGGCTGCCCGCCTACGTATCGGCTTTCCGCCGTCGCCGCCGCGAACGGCGCGGCTTCGACGCCCTGCAAAGCGCCTGGGAGGCGTTCCTGGAAGGCCGCTACGGCCGCGCGCAGAAATACGCCATCCGTGCCTACCATCTGCGCACGGCGCCGTCGCTGTCGGCACTGCTCGCGGCACGCGCCGCGCATGCGCTGCGGGACTTCGAGCAGCGCGACCAGTGGCTGGAGCGGGCGGCGCAGGTGCCGGGCGAATCGCGCAATGCGCGTCTGGCCGCCCATGCCGAAATGCTGCTCGACGAACGGCGCTACGAGGAAGCGCGCGCCATCCTGCGCGATATGCACGCCAACGGGCCCAAGCAGCTCGCCACGCTGCGGCTGCTGCTGCGCGCCGAACAGGGGCTGCACAACTGGGAGGAGGTGCTGCGGCTGCTGCGCATCCTCGACAAGCGCGACGCGCGTTCGCGGCCGTTGACGGAGCCCCTGCGGATCACCGCCATCGTCGAATGCCTGAAGCAGAAGGGGCACGACGCCGAGGCGTTGCGCGCCTTCTGGAAGCAGGTGCGTCACGAAGACAAGATCGAACCGCGCGTGGCCGCGGCCGCCGCGCAATGCTTCATCCAGGTCGGCGACGCGAGGGAAGCGCACCGGCTGATCGCGGAAGCGCTGGCGCGCAACTGGACGCCGGATCTGGTGCAGCTTTACGGCGAATGCGACGGCGAGGATGCGCTGGAGCGCATCCAGCGCTGCGAGGAGTGGCTGCACGATCACCCGCACGACGCCGTGCTGCTGCTCACGCTCGGCCGGCTGTGCATGTACCGCGAGCTGTGGGGCAAGGCGCAGAGCTATCTCGAAGCGAGCCTGTCGCAGCAGCCGAGCCGCGCCGCGCATCGTGAGCTGGCGCGGTTGTACGAGAAAATCGGGCGCGAGACGGAGGCCGAGCGGCATTACCGGATCGCTGCGGACGTCGCCACGCCGGCATGAGCACGCTTGCCGCCACGCTGATTCCCCGGATGCGGGAACTGATGCGGCGGCATTTGCGGGCGAGCCTCGACCACGCCTTCATGGCCATGCCCGACAGCATGCTGGAGCTGTCGCGGCAATCGCGGACGATGGAGGACCATCGTCTCATCCTCGATACCCTCAACCACGTCAGGTTGCACAAGCGCGCCGTCGCCGAGGCGTTCGAGCGCCGCCTGCTCGCGCTCTACGACGAGAAGATCGGCTGGCTGCAGGGCAAGGCGCGCGCGAAGGCGCCGCGCGACTTCGCTTCCTTCGACCTGCTCGACGACCAGGTCTTCGCGCAGCAGATCGCGCTCAAGAAGCTGGTGCAGAAGACGCTGGAGGAGATCGACAAGGTCGAGCTCGCCTGTTGCGAGGTGCGCCTGCGCGAGCTCTTCGGCACCGCGGTCGAAGGCGCGCGCAATCCCGTCGGCCCAGGCACCGCGTTGAAGGCGGCGCAACAGGCGTCGACCGCCGATCTCGACAACGAGGCTTTGCAGGCCAGCCTCGTCAACGCGCTGCAGCCCTATCTCGCCGCGGGCCTCTCCGGCTTCTACCGCGAGCTGAACGCCATGCTGGTGCAGGCCGGACTGCGGCCCGATTACCGGCCGGAGATCCAGCGCGACACGAGCAACCGCTACGCGCGTCCGGCCGGGGAGGCGGCGATGAGCATCAGCCAGCTCATGAATCTGCGCGAGCTGCTGCCCGGTCGCAGCGCGACGCCGCTCGATCTGCGGGAGATGCTCGGCGCGCTGCTCGCCGGTCCCGCGGTTAATCTTCAATACGGCGCGCGGGTGCTCGCCGATCAAGCAGGCGGCTTCTATGCCGAAGCCGTCGGTACGCCGGTGGCGGAGGAGGTGCTGCAGTCGCTGGCGGCGATGCAGCACGTCCCGGTGCCTGCGGAGTCGGTGGACGGCGCGCACGCGCTGCAGCTGGCCGTCGAACATCTGGAGAGCGTGGACGCGCATCCGCTCGACCGGCTCACCGGCGAGCTGGTGGAAGTGGTGTTCGACTTCCTGTTGCACGACGGGGCGCTGGCGGCGGGCGTCAAGCAGGAACTGGCGCGCCTGCAGATCGTCGCGCTCAAGGCGGCGCTGCTCGACCGCAGTTTTTTTGCGCGCCGCGCGCATCCCATGCGCGCCCTGCTGGACGAGATCGTACACCTCGGCAGCGACCCCGTCCTCGATACCGGGG
>QGUL01000354.1 GCA_003242425.1 Pseudomonadota bacterium
CGTCCGGCCTCGGTGCGGGCTGGTTTTTATCGACACGTTTGCGTGATATGTCGCCGGCAGCGACATGTCTGCTTTACAGAATTTCCCTGTTTTTCAATTAGATAGACCAAACGCTTGCCTTCCCCCTCCGGCACTTGGCTTGACGCCTCTTGTCCCCCACTTTGTCTGCCCGGGCACCTCGCCTATCATCCATAAGCTTCTGAAGCGCCAAGAACCGCCATGCTGTACGTACACGAAGACTGCCCCATCACCTACATCGAACCGCTTTTCCGGCCGCCGTCGGAGGCGGAGTCGCTGATCTTCCAGGTGACCAACGGCTGCAGCTGGAACAAGTGCACGTACTGCGACATGTACACCCAGCCGCAGAAGAAGTTCTCGGTCAAGCCGGAAGAGGATGTGATGCGCGAGATCGAGTGGGCGGGCCGGCACCTGCCCTGGGTGCGGCGGGTGTTTCTGGCCGACGGCGACGCGATGTCGCTCTCGGTGCGGCGGCTGTTGAAGATCCTGGATGCGATCCGCACGCACCTGCCCAATGTCGAGCGGGTGTCGTCGTACTGCTCGTCCTTCAATCTGCGCAACAAGTCGGTGGAGGATCTGCGGCAGCTCCGCGAAGCGGGGCTGAAGCTCGTCTACATGGGCGTGGAGTCGGGCGACGACTTCGTGCTGAAGAGCATCAACAAGGGCGACACCCACGACGGCGCGGTGCGGGCGCTCAACAACCTCGCCGAAGCCGGCATCCAGCGCTCGATCATGATCATCAACGGCGTGGGCGGGAAGAACTTCAGCGAGCAGCACGCACTGGAGTCGGCGCGCCTGGCCAACGAGACCCAGCCGGAGTTCCTGTCGGTGCTGGTGATCAACCACCCGCACGGGCTGGAGCGCTTCCAGGCGGGCTACAACGGCCAGTACGTGCTGATGAGCCAGCACGAGCGTCACCAGGAGCTGCGCATCTTCGTCGAGGCGCTGGAGCTGGAAAACACGGTGTTCCGCTCGAACCATGCCTCGAACCAGCTGGTGCTGAAGGGCGTCCTGAACCGCGACAAGGAAAAGCTGCTGGCGCAGATCGACCTCGCCCTGAAGGCGCCGGAGAAAGCCAACCTGCGGCCGGTCTGGATCCGGCCGTTCTGAGCGGCGCCTGCCCAGGGCCCCTTTCTCGACGCGCCCTTACCCGTCCTCCAAAAAAGAAAGCCGCCCGCTCGACCGCGGACGGCTTTCACCCGGCGTCCAGCCGGATCTGAGTTTCAGCCCTGCTGACGCTTGCGGCTGCCGGCACTTTGCGGGCTTTGCTGCGAGGCCTGTTTGGAGGTGCGGCCGGAGGAGCCGGCGGCCTGCATGCCGCTTTTGCTGCCGGCCTTGCTCTTGGACTCGGCCTGTTTCTGCGCTTTGCGTTCGACCATGCTGGCCTCCATCGCGGGACACGGCACATGCCGTAACCCGCGCGCCTGCATGCGATATGCCCAAGGCCGGCGGCGGCGCGGCGGTACAATCGCCCATCCCCTATCGCACGGCCTGCCGCCGTATGGAAAGCACTATGCAAACCCCTCAGGAGAATTTCGAGGAGCGCCAGTTGTGGCTCCAGGAGCAGAACGCCCGCCGGCTGCGGATGCTGAAGAACGCGCTCAACCGCGCGCAGACCCTTCGCCGCAACGTCTGGCGGATGCTGCGTAACACGCGCCGAGGCTGATGCGCCGGGTCGATCTGGTCTGCATCGACGTCGACGGCACCCTGCTCGACAGCACCGGCGCAGTGCCCGACGAGGTCTGGGACGCGCTGGGCGAGCTGCGCGAGCGCGGTGTGCGGCAGGCCATCTGCTCCGGCCGCCCGGCCTTCGGCGTGACGGCGGAATACGCCCGGCGGCTCGATCCGGCCGGCTGGCACATCTTCCAGAACGGGGCGAGTGTTGTCCGCCTCGACACCGGCGAGACGCGCTCCATGGCCATTCCCCGGCCCGTCGTCGAACGCACCGTGGCCGCGGCGCGGCGCACCGGGCGCGTGCTGGAGCTCTACACCGATTACGACGTGGCGGCCGAGCAAGACGCTGACCGGGCACGCCGCCATGCCGAGCTGCTCGGCGTGCCGTTCCGCCCGCGGGCGTTCGAGACGTTGCAGGGGCCCGTCGTGCGCGCGCAGTGGCTGATCCCGCACGAGGAGCGCGAGGCGGTACTGGCCGAGCCGCACGAAGGCCTCAACCTCTGCCCCTCGCTCGCGCCCCTGATGCCCGACACCACCTTCGTCAATATGACGGCCGCGGGCGTGCACAAGGGCAGCGCGCTCGCGCGCGTCGCCGCCGCTTACGGCATTCCGCTCGAACGGGTGATGATGGTGGGCGACGGGGAGAACGACATCGGCGCCATGCGCATCGCCGGCCTCGCGGTGGCGATGGGCAACGCCGAAGCCGCGGCGCTGGAAGCCGCCGACGTCACGGTCGGGCACGTGGACGAAGGCGGGCTGCTGGAAGCGCTGGCGCTCGTCGGCTAGCGGAGGCTACTCGGCGTTCTGCCCGCGCGCCCAATAGCCTTCGGACGCCACCGGGCGCGACCGCACGATCTTCTCCGGATTGCTGTACCTGCGGCGCGCCTCCTCTTCGGTCAGGGCGCCTTTGACGCGCTCGCGGGTTCCGTCCGCGCCGTCCACCATCCATTGGTAGCGCCGGTTGACCGAGGCGCTGGTGACGATGGCATAACC
>QGUL01000355.1 GCA_003242425.1 Pseudomonadota bacterium
CGGTGGACAGCCACGTCAAGAAACTGCGCCGCAAGATCGCGGAGGTGCTGCCCGACCGCGAGCTGATCCACTCGGTGTACGGCGTGGGCTACAAATACGAGTGGCAGTGAGCGGCAGAGGCGCTGCCGGCCGGGGAAGGAGCATGGTGCCGGCTACAGGAATCGAACCCGTGACCTTCTGATTACAAATCAGCTGCTCTACCTGCTGAGCTAAGCCGGCACTGCAAGGAATTATACGCAGGCACGCCGGGAGGGGCGCCAGGACTCATTTGACGACGCGGAGTGTCGGCTTGCCGCCGCCCGCAGGCGGCGCGGGCGGGTTGCCGGGCTCGGCCGTGGCCGGTTCGGCAGGCTGCTCCGACGAGGGCGAAACCTCCGCGGCGGACTCCGCCGCTTCGCTTTCGCGCTCGACCGGGAAGGACATGCCCTGGCCGTTGTCGCGCGCGTAGATGGCCGCGACGCGCGAGACAGGAATGACGACTTCGCGCGCGACACCGCCGAAACGGGCGGCGAACTCGATGTATTCGTTGCCGAGCTTCAGCTTGTTGGTCGCGAGCGGACCGATGTTGAGGACGATTTCGCCGTTACGCACGTACTCCATCGGCACGCGCGTGTTGCGGTCGACCAGCACCGCGATATAAGGCGTATAGCCGTTGTCCACGCACCACTCGTAGAGCGCGCGCAGCAGGTAAGGCTTGGTGGAGATCGGATCAGTCACGCTTCAGACACTCGAACCGGGACGTGCAGTTTAAACCCGTGCGCAGGCAAATGGCAGGGGGGTTGCGGCTCGTCGCCGCTCCGGATTGCGGTCGTTGAAAAGGAGAGTGTCGAAGATTTCGAGCATGAAGCGTGCCCTGTCAGGCACGCTTCCTTCTGCTCACTTGCGCATCACTTTTTCGGCGGGCGTCAGCGCGTCGATGAAGGCCGGACGGCTGAACAGGCGCTCGGCGTATTTCTGCAGCGGCGCCGCCGACTTCGGCAGCGTGATGCCGTAGTAGTCCAGGCGCCACAGCAGCGGGGCGATCGCCACGTCGAGCATGGAGAATTCGTCGCCCAGCATGTACTTCTGCTTGCTGAACACCGGCGCGAGCTCGGTCAGGCGGTCGGCGATCTGCTGGCGCGCCTTCTCCTGCTGTTTGGGATTGCCCTTCTCGAGCGGCTCGATCTGGCTGAACAGTTCCACTTCGAAGTTGAAGAGGAACAGCCGCGCGCGGGCGCGCATGATCGGGTCGGCGGGCATGAGCTGCGGATGCGGGAAGCGCTCGTCGATGTATTCGTTGATGATGTTCGCTTCGTAGAGGATCAGATCGCGCTCGACCAGGACAGGCAGCCGGTTGTAGGGGTTCATCACCGCGATGTCTTCCGGCTTGTTGTAGAGGTCGACATCGATGATCTGGAAGTCCATGCCCTTTTCGTACAGCACGATGCGGCAGCGCTGCGAGAAGGGGCAGGTCGTTCCGGAATAAAGGTTCATCATAGGGGTACCCTCGTTCCCTCGCTGGGAAACAGCAAAAACAAAGGCGCGGCGCATGCGCAGCGCCGCGCCCTGGGACCTTATTTGGGGGCTAGTGCACGTCTTTCCAATAGGCCCTCTTCAGCGCGTAGGTCAGGCCGATCAGGATCACCAGGGCGAACACCACCCACACGCCGATCTGCTTGCGCGCGTTCTGGTGCGGCTCGCCGATCCAGACCAGGAAGTTCACCAGGTCGCGCACGAGCTGGTCGTACTCCGTGGGATCCATGCTGCCGGGCCGGACCGTCTCGTAAGTGACGCGCACCGCCGGCTTGCCGTGCTCCATGACCGGCTGGCCGTCGCGCAGCACGGGCTCGACCTTCTGCACCCGCTCGCCCTGCAGCGACCACAGCACGTGCGGCATGCCGACGTTCGGGAACACGGCGTTGTTCCAGCCGGTCGCCGTGTTGGGATCGCGGTAGAAGCTGCGCAGATAGGTGTAGAGCCAGTCGGCCCCGCGCGAACGGGCGATGACCGAGAGATCCGGCGGCACGGTGCCGAACATGGCCTTGGCCGCACTCTTCGGAAACGCGACGTCCATGGGATCGCCGATCTTCTCGGCGGTGAACATCAGGTTGTCCTTGATCTGGTCCTCGGTCAGACCGATGTTGAGCAACGTGTTGTAACGCACCAGCGAGGCGCTGTGGCAGTTCAGGCAGTAGTTGACGAAGGTGCGCGCCCCGGACTGGAGGCTCACCACGTCGGTGGTGTCGATTTCCACGCGGTCGAGCTTGACACCGGTTTCGGCGGCCGGCGCAAGCGCCGGCGCTGCCAGCAGCACCGGCACCACGGCGATGAGGGAAAGCAGTTTTTTGATTGTCATCACTTCACCCGTTCCGGTTCCGGTTTGGTGCGGTCCATGGCGGAATACCACGGCATCAGCAGGAAGAAGCTGAAGTACACGAACATGCAGATCTGCGACACCAGCGTCCGGCCGGGCGTCGGCGACAGCACGCCGAGGTATCCCAGGATGAAGAAGCTGATGACGAACAGCGTCAGCGCGATCTTGTAGATCGGACCCTTGTAGCGGATCGACTTCACCGGGCTGCGGTCCAGCCAGGGCAGCACGAAGAAGATCATCACCGACACGCCCATCAGCCCCACGCCCCAGACTTTCGCTTCCAGGGTAAAAAACCCAAAAACAAGCACCGCGGCGACACCAACCCCCGAA
>QGUL01000356.1 GCA_003242425.1 Pseudomonadota bacterium
CTTGGGGGGTTTGGGGTGGTGTAGTTCCCCGCCCGGGCCGCGGTTGCCCGGGGGGCGGCCGGGGGCGTTGAGGATGGGCCCCCCGTTCACGAGCTGCCACCCCTGGCTGCCGTTGCGGGCGATGGAGCGGAACTCCATGTTGCGGAAGGGCTCGCGCCGCCGCACGAGCCGCAAGTACCACTCGCGCACGCGCTCCTCTTCGCCGGCCGGCATGAAGTCGGTGGGACGGCGGCCGTAGAGCAGTTCGGGCGGGTAGCCGAGCACCTGCTCCACCCGTCTGGACACGTAGGTGAAGCGGCCGTCCACGTCCAGCTCCCACACGTATTCGCCCGCCGCGTCGGCGAAATCTCGGAAGCGCCGCTCTGATTCGCGCAACTGGCGTTCGGCGAGCTTGCGTTCGGTGATGTCGGTGATCGAGGTGAGGATGCAGGGCTCGTGCGAGAGCTCGATCATCTCGCTCCACAGCATGGTGTCCGCGACTTCGCCGGACTTCTTGCGCAGCCTGCCCTCCATGCCCCGCACCGACTGGCCCGCCCTGACGATGCGCAGCAGGTTCCCACGTGCGCCGGTCGCGCACCACAGGTCGATGCCGGCACCCGAGCGTCCGGCGATGTCCTCACGCGCATGGCCGAAGAAGCGCGTCCACGCCTCGTTGACTTCCACGAACGTGCCGTCGGCGCGGTGGATCATGATCGGCAAGGGGCTGGCGTGGAAGATGGTCGAGAAACGGCTCTCGGATTCGCGCACGCGCGCCTCCGCGCGCCGGCGCTCGGTGACGTCGATCGCGCTCGACAGCAGCACGCGCTCGCCGTCGAGCTCCATGACGTCGCCGGAAAGCGAGACGTCGGCGATCTCGCCGTTGCGGCGCCGCCAGCGGCATTCGAAGTCGCGCACCACGCCCTGGCTGAGCAGCAGGTCGCGCATCTGCTCGCGCGCCTCGGGGTCGACCCACAGGCCCACGCTGATGAAATCCTTGCCGATCAGCTCTTCGCGCGTATACCCGTAGGTGCGGCACCAGGCGTCGTTGACGTCGATGACTCGGCCGTCCAACAGGTTCGAGATTGCGATCGGCTGCGGGCTGGCGCGGAACATGCGCTCGGCGCGGGCGTTCGATTCGCGCGCCCGCTCCTCGGCGCGGCGCCGCTCGGTGAGATCGACGAGCGTCACCACCACGCAGCGTTCGCCGCGGAAGTCGACCACTTCCGCGGAATAGAGCAGATCGCGCAGTTCGCCGTTGCGCGTGCGTCCCTTGATGTCGAGGTTGCGCACCGCGCCGTCGCGCGCCAGGCGTTCGCGGATGAGCTGCGCGTCCTTGGGATTGGCGAGCAGATCGAGGTCGTCGAACACATGCTTGCCCTCGACCTCGGCGCGGGCGTAGCCGTAGAGCCTGCACCAGGCGTCGTTGACGGCCGTCACCACGCCGTCCTCCAGGCGCCGGAACATGATCGGCTGCGGGCTCGCGTCGAAGATGCGCGCGAACAGCTCGCGCGATTCGGCGAGCGCGATTTCCGCGCGCTTCTGCGCCGTGATGTCGCGCCCCACGCCGCGGTAGCCCTTGAAGCGGCCCCGCTCGTCGTACATCGGCTCGCCGCTGGTGAGCGCGTAGTACAGGTTGCCGTCCTGGTCCTTGCGCACCAGCAGAAAGTCGCGGAACGGCAGGTGCGCCTCCACCCGCCGGCGGTGCTCTGCCCAGGCCTCCGAATCGCGGTCCAGGAACGGCATCTCCCAGCGCCGCTTGCCGATGTACTCGGCCGTGTCGAAGGGCGCGCTGGCGCGGAAACCCGTGGACAGCTCGACGAACCGGAACTGGGCGTCCTGTTCCCAGTACCAGTCGGCGGAGAGCTCGGTGAGATCGCGGAAACGCTGCTCGCTTTCCCGCAGCTTGGCCGTGACCGCGCGCCGCTCGGTGCTGATGGCGCAAAGCAGCAGCGTGGTCAGCGCGCCGGCGAACAGCAGGCCGTGCAGGCCGAAGACGTGCAGCGGGTCGGGGCCGTAGAACGGCCCCAGGCCCAGGACCGTGCCCGCGATGCCAAACCCGCTGAAGGCGAAGTTGAAGGTCGTGACGTCGCGCATCGCGAAACGCACGCCCGGCCACACCGCGAGCGGGAAGAAGGCGAAAGCCACCAGGAACTGCGTGGCTGTGGTGCCCAGGCGCGATTCGAGCGCCAGCGAAGCGAACAGCAGCAGCAGGGCGACGAAGGCCGCCGTGGCGAGCGACTCCGCCAGCGGTTCGTCGAACTGCGGCCGCGCGACCCAGCAGAACAGCAGCGGCGCGACCAGCAGGATGCCTTGCGCCTCCCCGCCCCACCAGGCCAGCCACACGGCCGCCGTTTCCGCGGCCGCGACGTGCTCATAGAGCTGCAAGGCCGCCGTGCCCGCCGTGGCGCCGATCAGGGGCGCCGCCATTGCGGCGCCGAACACCAGCATCACCACGTCGCGCAGGCGCTGCAGCCGGGTGTCGAAACCGTAACGGGGGGACAGGATCCGGGCGGCGAGATAGGCCTGCGCCGTCGTCCCGGCCGCGATCATCAACGCCGGCTGCCAGCCGAGGCCGCCCAGGAGCATGGCACCGAGCGCGCCCAGCGCGACGCCCGGCAGCAGGGCCAGGCCGCCGAGCACCAGCGCCGCCACGCCCAGACCGGCTGCGGGCGAAACGAGCGTGGCGAGACTGTGGATGGTGG
>QGUL01000357.1 GCA_003242425.1 Pseudomonadota bacterium
CAACCCCCCCCCGCCCGCCCCCTGATTCCCAAACGCCCGAACCTCCGCCCCCTGCGGCCGCGCGCCCTTCCCTTTGTGCGGCGCAATCTCGGGCTTGTGTTCCAGGACCAGAAGCTTCTGTACGACCGTTCGGTGCTCGAAAATGTGATGCTGCCCCTGCACGTGTGCGGCTATCCGCCCAGGGAGGCGGCCAGACGCGCCCGCGCGGCGCTCGACAAAGTGGGCCTGCTGCACAAGGAGAAGCTCAATCCGGCCGGTTTGTCGGGCGGCGAACAGCAGCGCGTGTGCATCGCGCGCGCGGTGGTCAACCGTCCCGCGCTGCTCATCGCCGACGAGCCGACCGCCAACCTCGACGCCGACAACGCGGTGAAGATCATGGAAATGTTCCGCGCCTTCAACCAGGTCGGCGTGACCGTGCTGATCGCCAGCCACGACCGGCAGCTCGTCGAGCGCTTCGCCTCGCGCGTGGTGCGGCTCGAAGAAGGGCGGATCGCGGCATGAGGACCTGGCTGCAGCAGCACGTTGCGAGCCTCGGCGCGACGCTGCGGCGTCTCGCCCGGGCGCCGCTGACCACGCTGCTGTCCGCGCTGGCGATCGGCGCGAGCGTCGCGCTGCCGCTCGGCGCCTACGTGCTGCTCGACAATCTGCAGCGCGTGGCGGACCGTTTCCGTGGCGATCCGCAGCTAACGGTGTACCTGCACGCCGATGCGTCCAAGGCGGATGCGCAGGCACTCGAATCGCTGCTGAAAGGCGCCGACGCGGTGCGCGACTTCCGCTGGGTCTCGCGCGACGAGGCGCTGGCCGAGCTCAAGAAAACCGAAGTCGGCGAACTGCTCGCGCTGCTCGACGGCAATCCGCTTCCCGACGCCTATGTGGTGAACCTCCGCACCGATGCCCTGGCCGGCGGGCTGTCGCTCGCCGAGGAGCTGGAGAAGCGTCCGGGGGTGGCGCAGGTGCAACTGGACACCGTGTGGGTGAACCGGCTCGACGCGGCGCTGCGCGCCGGCCGGGTGGTGGTCGTGGTGCTCGCCACCATTCTCGGCATCGGCCTCGCTGCCGTGACCTTCAACACCGTGCGGATGCAGATCCTGCAGCGCCGCGACGAATACGAGGTCGCGAAGCTGGTGGGGGCCACCGACGCCTGGGTGCGGCGGCCCTTCTATTACCAGGGGGCACTGCTCGGGCTGCTGGGCGCGGCCATGGCCATCCTGCTGCTGGGTGCAAGCGGCGCGTGGCTGAACCGCGAGCTTGAGGCGCTCGGCGCGAGCTACGGCGTGGCCCTGCAGCTGGCTTTCCCAGCCTGGGCGGACCTGCTCGCCGTGGCCGGTTTCGCCGCCGGCCTGGGATGGCTCGGCGCCCATTTCTCTGTAAGTAGACACTTACTTTCGAGGTAGTGTCCAGGCCGGAACCTCGGGCGCGTTTTAGCACTCAAAGATCGAGAGTGCTAATATACCCGCTACGGGAGGTTCCGAACGATGAGCAACGCCCTGACGCTTCCTTCTTCCGCACTGCCGGTTGCCGTCGGCAGCCTGGACCACTACGTCCAGGCGGTGAATCGATTCCCGATCCTGTCCGCCGAGGAAGAGTTCGAGCTCGCGCGCCGATTCCGCGAGGAGAACGATCTGGAGGCGGCGCGGCAACTGGTGCTGTCGCATCTGCGCGTCGTGGTCGCCATCGCCCGCGGCTATCTGGGCTACGGCCTGCCGCACGCCGATCTCATCCAGGAAGGCAACATCGGCCTGATGAAGGCGGTGCGCCGCTTCGATCCGCGTCGCGGCGTGCGTCTGGTGTCCTTCGCCGTACACTGGATCAAGGCCGAGATTCATGAATACATCCTGCGCAACTGGCGGCTGGTGCGCATCGCGACCACCAAGGCGCAGCGCAAGCTGTTCTTCAACCTGCGCAGCATGAAGCCTGGCCTGGAGTCGCTCACCAAGGACGAGATCCAGCGCGTCGCCACGGAACTCCGCGTCAAGCCCGAGGAAGTGGCGGAAATGGAGATGCGCATGGCCGGCCAGGACATCGGCCTGGAGCCGACCGACGAGGAAGACAAGTTCGCGCCCATCGCCTATCTCAGCGATCCCGACAACGAGCCTTCGAGGGTGATCGAGGCGAACGAACTGGAACGCGTGCAGAGTGAAGGCCTGTCCCAGGCGCTGGAAAGCCTGGATCCCCGCAGCCGGCGCATCATCGAGGCGCGCTGGTTGAGGGAGAAGGATCCGGCGACGCTGCACGACCTTGCCGCTGAATTCAACGTCTCGGCCGAACGCATCCGCCAGATCGAGGCCAAGGCGATGCAGAAAATGCGCGGCTTCATCGAAGCGCGTTGCTGAGCTGAAGCGGCCCCAAGCGAAAACGCCCGGTCTGCGCCGGGCGTTTTTGTTATGGGCCGCCTGACGTCAACGGCCGGCGAGCAGCAGCTTCACGTCGTGCACCACCGCATCGATACCGGCGCCGGCGCGCACGTAGAGCCGCAGCCGGCCTTGGGGATCGTAGATGTACGTGGCGGCCGTGTGGTCCATGCTGTAGTTGTCGGCCGAACTGCCCGGCACCTTCTGGTAGTAGACCTTGAACGCCTCCGCGGTGCGCCGGATCGCCTCATCGTCCCCGTACAGACCGAGGAAGGTCGGATCAAAGGCGGCTCTTAATACACATTCCGGGCCCACGGAAAAAAAGG
>QGUL01000028.1 GCA_003242425.1 Pseudomonadota bacterium
CGCGAGCGGCGCGTGGCCGAGCTGCTGGAGCAGGTGGGCCTGCCGGCCGACGCGCGCTACCGTTATCCGCACGAGTTCTCCGGCGGGCAGCGCCAGCGCATCGCGATCGCGCGGGCGCTCGCCGTGCGGCCGAAGCTCATCGTCTGCGACGAGCCGACCAGCGCGCTCGACGTCTCGGTGCAGGCGCAGATCCTTAATCTGCTGCGCGAGCTGCAGCGCGAATATGGTCTGTCCTATCTCTTCATCACCCACAACCTCGCGGTGGTGGAATATCTGGCCGACGAGGTGGCGGTGATGTATCTGGGGCGCATCGTCGAGCGCGGCACGGTAGCGGAAGTGCTGGGCGCGCCCAAACATCCGTACACGCGCGCCTTGCTCGCCGCGGTGCCCAGGATCGAGGGCGAGCGCGAAGTGCTGCGCGCGGCGGGCGACCTGCCTTCGCCGGTCTCGCCGCCTTCGGGCTGTCATTTCCATCCGCGCTGCCCGCATGCCTGGGAGAAATGCGCGGACGAGTACCCGCCGGATTTCGACCTGTCCGGGACCGCTGCGGTGAAGTGCTGGCTCTATGAACTGCCCGGCGCGCGCGAATTCGCGCGTCAGGCGGAGGAACTCAAACGCGCGCTGGACGAGGGCTGGCGCTAGAGACGGGTTTCAGTTTTTTCAGTTTTTTCCCGAGTTGCGCTTGCCGCGCGACTTGTGCACCGTCTTCGTCGGAGGCGGGACGAGGGTGAGCCGCTGCCCCGGGCGGATGAGGGTCCTGCCGCCGTTCCAGCGTTTCAGATCGGCGACCGAAAGACTGTACTTCCGGGCGATGCTGGAGAGCGTCTCGCCCTTGCGTACGATGTGATAGCGGCCCGCACCCGAAGGCGTGATTTTCGGCAGCCCGGGCGGCAGCACGGCGGTCGCCGCATATTCCTTGCGCGGCACCAGCAGCCGCTGTCCGGCCCGTACCCGTGCGCCCGGTCCCAGATGGTTGTATTCGCGAAGCTGCTGCACGGTGATGCCGTGCGCCTTGGCGACCTTGGCCAGCGTGTCACCCTTCTGGAAGACGTAGGTCTTCCACGAGGTGAGCGGTTTGTTGTGCGTCTCGAGGTTGCGGATGAACACGTCGGCGCGGTCGGTGGGTAGCACCAGTTGCGGCGTGACCTTGCTCGACACCAGCGGGCGGTTCACGCCGGGATTGAGCGCGATCAGCTCCTCCACCGGCATTTCCGCGAGCTTGGCCGCGACGTTGAGGTCGATGTCGCGGTTGAGATCCACGGTGACGAAGTAGGGCGCGTTGGGAATCGGCGTCAGCTCGATGCCGAACTCCTCCGGCCGCGAAATGATGTTCTTGAGGGCCTGCAGCTTCGGCACGTAGTAGCGCGTCTCGCGCGGCATGCGCAGGTTCTCGTAATTGGTGGGCCGTCCGTGTTTGCGGTTGTAGGCGATGGCGCGCAGCACGCCGTTCTCGCCCATGTTGTAGGAGGCCAGTGCAAGGTGCCAGTCGCCGTGGAGTTCGTAGAGGAACTGCAGGTAATCGAGCGCGGCATTGGTCGAAGCGACGATGTCGCGGCGGCCGTCGTACCACCAGTTCTGTTCCAGATTGTAGTTCTTGCCCGTGGAGGGGATGAATTGCCACAGTCCCGAGGCCTGGGCCGGGGAATGCGCCATGGGGTTGAAGGCGCTCTCGACCATGGGCAGGAGCGCAAGCTCGGTCGGCATGCCGCGCTTTTCCAGCTCCTCGACGATGTGAAACAGGTAGCGGCGGCTGCGCTCCACCATGATGCGCAGCTGTTCGGGGCGCGAGGCGTACCACGCCTGCCGTTCCACCACCAGCGGGCTGTCCAGGTCGGGCATGGCGAAGCCGCGCCGGATGCGGTCCCAGAGGTCTTCGGGCGCGTTGTCGTCGGCCTTGGCGCTGCGCCGCGCGCCCAGATCGCGCACGTCGCGCACGTGCACATCCTCGGCGCCCTCTGCCTGCGCACCCAGCGTGGGGGCGGTGTCCTGCGCGCGCTCGAAGGGAAGCTGGATGTCGAAAAACTCCGGCGGCAGGCTGTGCAGCATCGGGTCGATGGCGCGCGCCGGCGTGCAGACCAGCATGAGCGCCGCGGCCAGCACGAACAGAGGTGTAAAGAATCGGCGCACGATGCCTCCCTGATGAGCCGCCGATGGTAGGCGGCGGCACCGGTAGACGTCAAACCGAACTTAGGCGGCAGGTGGGACAGTGCCGCATTTGGCCATGCAAAGCGGGGGCCGCCATGACACAGTGGTGCACAAATTTAAAATCGGTTCTTCCATTCCCGGATCGCGGCGAACACGTCCACCGCCGAGGCCGGCGTGCGTTGCAGGAACTGCGCAGCGGCGGCGGCCACGGCGGGCTCGTCGGTGCGCAGGAAGGGATTGGTCGCCTTCTCGAGCCCGATGGTGGAAGGCAGGGTGGGGCGGCCGGCTTCGCGCGCGGCGCGGTCGCGCGCTTCACGTTCGGCGAGCGCCGCGTTGCCGGGCTCGACCGCACGCGCGAAGGCGATATTGGACAGCGTGTACTCGTGGGCGCAGTACACGCGCGTATCGTCGGGCAGAGCCATGAGCTTGGCGAGCGAGTCGCGCATCTGCGCCGGTGTACCTTCGAACAGGCGTCCGCAGCCGCAGGCGAACAACGTGTCGCCACAGAACAACATGCCTGCGCCATAATAGGCCACGTGCGTGCGGGTGTGGCCCGGCACTTCCAGCACCTCGAGTTTCAGCCCGAAGGCGGGCAGTTCGACCGTGTCGCCTTCGCGCACGCGCCGCGAGGCCTCGGGAATGCGCTCGTCGTGCGGCGCGTAGACCGGCACGTCGTGCGCGCGCTTCAACGCCGCCACGCCGCCGGTGTGATCGTTGTGATGGTGAGTGATCAGGATCGCGGCGAGCTTCAGTCCCTCGCGCCGCAGATAATCCTGTACGGGGCTCGCGTCGCCGGGATCGACGACCACGGCATGGCGCTCGTCGCGCAGCGTCCAGATGTAGTTGTCGCTGAAAGCGGGAATCGGAACGACGGTCGGTGTGGTCATGGCGGAAATATCGGTCGTGAAGCTTGGCCTGTCGCGTGCGGGGTTTGAGCGGTGCGCCGCGCCTGCCGCGCCGCGCGCCAGGCTGTGATTGTGTTGCACCCGGCTCAAATGTCAACGCTTGCGGAGTGGTTCGCG
The DNA here is from genome assembly GCA_003242425.1 of Pseudomonadota bacterium. Classification (GTDB taxonomy): domain Bacteria; phylum Pseudomonadota; class Gammaproteobacteria; order Burkholderiales; family SG8-39; genus ZC4RG42. The sequence continues at coordinate 3,168 of QGUL01000028.1, forward strand.
ACGCCCAGGGGCGCCTACGTGCTCGAATGGGAGTTCGCCCAATACGACAGCGCGGTCGAGGATGTGTTCGGCTTCATCGCCGTGCAGGTCGGCTCGCCGCAGATCGATTTCCTGCGCGCCAACCGCATGGCGGTGCGGACCTGCGTCGGCGGCCCCGGCTGCGCGATCCGCGGCGAGCCCTACGCCCTGCCGCTCGCTTCGCAAAGCGTCGATCTCATCGTGCTGCCGCACGTGCTCGAATTCAGCGGCATGCCGCACCAGATCCTGCGCGAAGCCGAGCGCGTGCTGCGTCCGGAAGGACACATTGTCATCTCCGGCTTCAACCCGCTCAGCCTGTGGGGCCTGCAACGGCTGGTTGCGCGCCGGCGCGACGAATATCCCTGGTGCGGCGACTTCATCGGCCTGCTCAGGTTGCGCGACTGGCTCAAACTGCTCGGTTTCGAGCTCAACGGCGGCCGCTTCGGCTGTTACGCGCCGCCCTTCGGCACCACCAAGTGGCTGCAACGCTTCGCGTTCATGGAGCCGGCGGGCGACCGCTGGTGGCCCATCGCGGGCGGCGTTTACGTGGTGCGGGCGGTCAAACGTGTGCACGGTATGCGGCTGGTGATGCCCGGCTGGAGAAACGGTAAGCAGCGTGCCAAGGCGCTCGCGCCGGTCGTGCGGCGCCACAACGGCATGCATCGGAACGGACATGAGTGATCAGGACAAGGTGGTGCGCCTCTATACCGACGGGGCGTGCAAGGGCAATCCCGGCATCGGCGGTTGGGGGGCGTTGCTGTGCTACGGCGAGCACGAGAAGGAGCTCTACGGCGGCGAGGCGCAGACGACCAACAACCGCATGGAGCTGATGGCGGTGATCCAGGGCCTCAATGCGCTCACGCGTCCCTGCGTGGTGGAGGTGTGGCTCGATTCCGAATACGTCAAGAACGGCATCACCGAGTGGCTGCCGAACTGGAAGCGGCGCGGCTGGAAGACCGCGGACCGCAAGCCGGTGAAGAACGCCGAGCTGTGGCGCGCGCTCGACGAGGCGACGCAACGCCACCGCATCACCTGGCACTGGGTGCGCGGCCATGCCGGTCACGAGGGCAACGAACGCGCCGACGCGCTCGCCAACCGCGGCGTAGAGCAGATCAGGGCGCAGCTTGCGCGCACGGGCGCGGACACGCCCTGAGCCGCCCGGACGCTTACTGTGCCGGCTGTTGTTCCGTCGCGGCGGGCGCGGCCGAGTGCGTGGGCGGGTAGTGCTCCGCGCTCCAGCCGCCGCCCAGCGCCTTCATCAGATCCACGGTGTAGGAAAGATAGGCCTGACGGTTGCGCACCAGTTCGAGCTCGGCCTCGTTCAGGGTGCGTTGCGCATCCAGCACCTCCAGGAAGCTGGAATAGCCGGATTCGTAACGCAGCCGCGCGAGCTTCAGGCTGTTGCGTGCCGCGCTCACGCGCGCGTTCAGATCAGCTTCGGCATCCGCCGTCCAGGCGACGTTGACGAGCGCGTCGCGCACTTCGCGGAAGGCCGTCTCGGCCGCCTGTTGGTACAGCGCCGCGGCCTGTTTCTGCCGCGCGATCGCCTGATCGGTACGCGCGGCATAGCGGCCCCAGTCGAGGATCGGTCCGAACAGGTCGATGCCGATCGACCAGATGCGGTTGCCTGAATTGAACAGCTCGGCGAGCTGCGAACTCTGCCGACCGTAGGAACCGGTGAGGCTGATGGTCGGGAACTGCGTCGCGCGCGCGACGCCGATGGCGGCGTTGGCCGAGGCGAGCTCCATTTCGGCCTGGCGCACGTCGGGCCGCCGTTCCAGCAGGCTGGCGGGCAGTCCCGCGGGCGGCAGGGGCGGCGAGGGCAGTTTGCGCACGTCGCCCGGTTCCAGTTTCAGGTCGAGGATGCCGGTGAGCTGGCCCAGTTGATGGAGGGTCACGTCGCACTGGCGTTGCAGTTCCTTCAACTGCGCCGAAGCCGCGGCGCGCGCGCTTTCCGCCTGATTGACGTCCAGTTCCGAGATCAGTCCGGCCTCGAAACGCTTGCGCGCGATGTCGAGCGATTCTTCCGCCACGCGCAGGTTCTCGGTCGCCACATCGGTCTGCGCCTGCAGCGAGCGCGCGGCGAAATAGGTCTGGGCGATGGCGGAAGCGAGCGTGAGGCCCACGACGTCGCGCGCGTACTGCGTGGCGAGGTACTGCGCCCGCGCCGCTTCGTGCGCGCGCCGCAGCCGTCCCCAGAAATCGAGCTCGAAGGCGGTTCCGGCTGTGAGCGTGAAGGTGTTGCGGACCGAAGTGGCGGAAGAACCGGGATTGCGGCTGCGGCCGCGCTCGGCGCCGCCGCTGATGTCGATTTCCGGCAGGAACACCGAACGCGCTTCGCGCAGCACGGCCTCCGCTTCCTCGATCCGCGCCACTGCCACCTTCAAATCGGTGTTGCGCTCGAGGCCCGACTCCACCAGGCGGTTCAGCGTCTCGTCCTGGTAGAGCCTCCACCAGTCGGCCGGAATCTTCGCTTCGGCGCGCTCGGCCTCGGCGATGCCGTAATCCGCCGGCAGCTCGATTGCCGGCCGTTCGTAATCGGGGCCGACGGCGCAGCCGGCGAGCAGCGCCGTCAGCAGCGCGACAAGCTTGTTCTTCTTCATGCCGGTTCCTTCACTTCCGCAGCATCTTCGCGCGGCCGCTCGCCCATCTTCTGGCGGCGTGCGAACCAGGTGAAGAACAGCGGGACGAAAATCGTCGCGATCGCCGTGGCGAAGATCATGCCGCCGACCACACCCGTGCCCATCGAGCGGCGGGCGGCCGAGCCGGCGCCGGTGGCGATGGCAAGGGGCAGCACGCCGAAGATGAAGGCGAGCGAGGTCATCACGATCGGGCGGAAGCGCAGGCGCGCCGCTTCCAGCGCTGCCTCCATCGGCTTCTTGCCCGACAGCAGCCCCTGCTGCGCGAATTCCACGATCAGGATCGCGTTCTTCGCCGCCAGGCCGATGAGCACCACCAGACCGATCTGGAAGTAGATGTCGTTTTCCATGCCGCGCAGCCACACCAGCGTCAGCGCGCCGAGCACCGCGAACGGCACGGCGAGCACCACCGCCGAGGGCAGGCGCCAGCGTTCGTACAGCGCGGCGAGGATCAGATACACCATCACCAGCGCGAAGCCAAAGGCGAAGATCGACGCGCTGCCGGTGCGCTTTTCCTGGAAGGCCTGGCCGGTCCAGGCGATGCTGTAGCCTTCGGGCAGTACCTGGGCGGCGACTTCCTCGACCGCGGCGATGGCCTGACCCGAGCTGACGCCGCGCTTGCCGCTGCCCATCACCTTGGCGGCGATGAAGCCGTTGAAGCGTTCGATCTGTTCGGGGCCGACGACCTGGCGCATGGTGAGGAAGGTCTTCACCGGGATCATTTCGCCCGTGGTGTTGGAACGCACGTGGATGCGGCCCAGGTCCTCGGGCGTGGCGCGATACGGCGCATCCGCCTGCAACTGCACGCGGTAGGTGCGTCCCGAACGGTTGAAGTCGTTGACGTAGAGCGGGCCCATGGTGGCGCCCAGCGCGGCGTAGATGTCGGACACCGGCACGCCGAGCGCCATGGCATGTTCGCGGTTCACCTCGACATAGAGCTGCGGCACCGTCGGGCGGTAGAAGGTGTTGACGTTCTGCAGATCCGGGTGTTGCGACAGGGCCTGGATGAAGTTCTGCACCACCTGCGAGAGCCGCTGGGGATCGGGATCGGTGCGCGCCTGCACATAGACTTCGAAGCCGCCCGCGGTACCCAGGCCGCGGATGGGCGGCGGGTTGAAGGCGAACACCACGCCGTCCTCGAAGCTGAAGCCGATCTTCGAGACCGCGTCGACCACGTCCTGCGCGGTGGATTCGCGTTCGTCCCAGTGCTTGAAGGTCATGAAGCTCGTGCCGGCGTTGGTCTTGTTGCCGCCGCCGACGAGGTCGAAGCCGCGCACCACGAAGATGTGCGAAATGGCTTCGTGTCCCTGCATGCGCTGCTGCAGTTCCGCGCCGGTTTTGCCGGTGCGCTGCAGCGTGGCGCCGTCGGGCAGTTGAATGGACGCGAAGATGTAGCCCTGGTCTTCCGGCGGCACGAAACTCGTCGGCACGCGCCAGAACATCAGCGCCGCCAGCGCTACCACGCCCAGGAAGGCGAGACCGGCCAGCACGCGATGCCGCAGCGTGAAGTTCACGGCGCGCAGGAAACCCTGGGTCGTGCGGGCAAAGCCGCGGTTGAAGACCCGCGCCCAGCCCGACTCGTGATCGCCGTGCTTGAGCAGCAGCGCGCACAGCGCGGGGGTGAGCGTGAGCGCGACCAGACCGGAGATGACCACCGAGATCGCGACGGTGACGGCGAACTGCTTGTACAGCACGCCGGCGATGCCGCCGAGGAAGGCGACCGGGATGAACACCGAGACCAGCACCAGCACGATCGCGACCACCGCGCCCGACACCTCGTGCATCGCCTCGATGGCCGCTTCCTTGGGCGTCATGCCGTGTTCGCGCATCAGGCGCTCGACGTTCTCCAGCACCACGATGGCGTCGTCCACCACGATGCCGATTGCCAGCACCATGGCGAACAGCGTCAGGGTGTTGATGGAGAAGCCCAGCGCGAGCAGGCCGGCGAAGGTGCCGATGATGGACACCGGCACCGCGATCATGGGAATGAGCGTCGCGCGCCAGGTCTGCAGGAACAGGAACACCACCAGCACGACGAGCACCGCCGCCTCGAGGATGGTGTGCAGCACCTCGTTGATCGAGGCCGACACCACCTGCGTGGTGTCGAAGGGGATCAACCAGTCAACGCCCTCGGGGAAGGCTTTGCCCAGTTCCGTCATGCGCTCGCGCACCGCCTTGATGGTGTCGAGCGCGTTGGCGCCGGTCTGCAGGAACACCGCCATGCCGACCGTGGGCACGCCGTCCACCGTCGCGGCCGTGTCGTAGTTCTGTCCGCCCAGTTCCACGCGCGCTACGTCGCGAATGCGCAGCACGCCTTGCGGACCGCCGGCGCGGATGATGATGTCGCCGAACTGTTCGGGGGTGACGAGCCGGCCCTGCGCGGTCACCGTGTAGGTCAGCGTCTGACCGGCCGGGGCGGGTTCCGCGCCGATCTTGCCGGCTGCGTACTGCTGGTTCTGCGCTTCGATGGCGGCCGCGACCTCGCTGGTCGTCACGCCGAGCTGCGCCATGCGGTTGGGATCGAGCCAGATCCGCATGGAGTAGGGCGAACCGAACAGCGTCACGTCGCCCACGCCCGGCGTGCGCTTGAGCTCGTCGATGATGTTGACAGTGGCGTAATCGGCGAGGAACAGCGTGTCGTAGCGCGGATCGTTGGAGCGCAGCGAGATCACCGCCAGAATGTCGTTCGAACGCTTCTGCACGATGACGCCGTTGCGCCGCACTTCCTCGGGCAGGCGCGGCAGCGCCAGTTGCACGCGGTTGTTGAGCTGGAATACCGCGGTGTCGACGTTGGTCCCGACTTCGAAAGTCGCGGTGATGGTCACCTGACCGTTGGAGGCCGACGAGGAGTTGAAATACAGCATGTTCTCCACGCCGGAGAGCTGTTCCTCGATCGGCGCGGCGACGGTCTTGGCCAGCGTCTCCGCGCTCGCGCCCGGATACTGGGCCGTGATGGTCACGGTCGGCGGCGCGATCTCGGGGTATTGGGAAATGGGCAGCACGAAGGCGGACACCAGGCCCGCGAGCGTGATGATGATCGACACCACGCTGGCGAAAATCGGCCGCTCGATGAAGAAGCGCGAGAAGTTGCCCATGGTTGCTCCTTAGCGGGCCGCCGGTGTCGATTCTTTTTGCGCCGAACCCGTGTCGTTGGCGGCCGCCTCGGGAGCGGCCGTGTCGCCGTTCATCACCTTCGCCTGCACCTTCGCGCCGGGGCGCAGTTTCATGAGGTTGTCGACCACCACAAGCTCGCCCGGCTGCAGGCCGCCGGTGACGACCCAGTCGCTGCCGAGCCAGTTGGCAGTCTGGACCGGACGCGTGGAAACGCTGCCGTCCGGGCCGACTACCCAGACCAGGTTGGCCTGCTCGGTCTGCATCACGGCCTGCTGCGGCACCAGGAAAGCCTGTTGCGAACCCGCCAGCACCTGCACGCGCGTGAACTGACCGGGCAGCCAGCGCAAGTCCTTGTTGGGGAATTCGGCGCGCAGTTGCACCGTGCCCATCTGCCGGTCGATGGTCGAGGCGGTGAAGTTCAGCTTGCCGTTGTCGGCGGCGATGCTGCCGTCGCGGTTGAGCAGGCGCACCACCGCGCCCTTGGCGTTGCCGCGCAGCCGTTCGAAGTCCGCCTCGGGCAGGGAGAAGCGGATCCAGACCGGATCCATTTGCACGACGGTCGTCAGCAGACTGGACTCGGTGCCGGCCTGCACCAGCGTGCCCTCGGAACGTACGGCGCGGCCGGTGATGCCGCCGATGGGGGCCGTGACGGTGGTGTAGGAGAGGTTGAGCTTCGCCTCCTCGACCCGGGCCTTGGCGCCGGCGATGGCGGCGGTGGCCAGCTTCAGTGCCGAGACCGCGTCGTCGTATTCCTTGCGGCCGATGGCGCCCTGGTCGACCAGCGTCTTGAGGCGTTCCACCTCGCGCTTGGCCTGTTCCTCGCGGGCCTGGGCTTCGCCGAGGGCCGCTTCCGCCTGGGCCAGTGCGATCTCGAAAGGCTCGCGTTCGATGCGGAACAGCACGGCGCCGGCCTTGACCGGTTCCCCCTCGTTGTAAACGCGCTTTTCCAGGATGCCGGAGACGCGCGCGCGCACTTCCACTTCGCGGGAACCTTCGGCGGTGCCTACGGCCTCGAAAGCCATGGGCACCTGCCGCAGCTCCATGCGTTTGGCGGTGACGGGGATGGCGGGCGGACCGCCCTGCGCCTGGGCGGCGGATTCATCCTTGCCGCAGCCGGCAAGCGCGAGAGAAAGCCACAGGACGGCAAAGCCGGTCCTGACGAAGGAGACGGATCGGGTTCGGTACATGTGTGCGGGGACGAAGGAAGCGCGTACGCGAGTATATCAACGTTCGACGAGCGGGCAGCGAGTATATACAATCAAGAATGTATGTAAAAGCCGGGCTTGTCGGCCCGCCGCAAAGAGTCATGCGACGCACGAAAGAGGAAGCCGCGCGGACGCGCCGCACCATCATGGACGCGGCGCTCAAGACCTTCAGCAAACAGGGCATTGCACGCACCACCATGGAGGACGTGGCGCGTGCGGCCGGCGTCACGCGCGGTGCAGTCTATTGGCACTTCGCCAACAAGCGCGATCTGATCCACGCCATCCGCGAGGAAGTTTCGCTGCCGCTCATCGACCAGGTCGATTTCACGCTGCTCAAGCAGCAGGACGTGCCGCCGCTGGAACGCGTCGAACGCTTCCTGGTCGGACTGATCGAGGCGGTGGAGCGCTGCGCACGGACCCGGACCACGTTCGAGGTCATCTCGTTCAAATGCGAA
>QGUL01000358.1 GCA_003242425.1 Pseudomonadota bacterium
GCTTGTAAAACTGGGGAATGTCCTGGCGGGCCCTGTTGGGCAGCACCCACATGGGAAGGCGTTTAAGGCCTGCGGCAGAGTACGGACAGTCAACGCGATGACGATTAGCGATGTCCCCCAGAGCGCGGAAGGGGCGATCACGGCCGCCTGGTTGGAGTTGGGTCTCGTGGGCAGCGTCGATCTTACCCAGGCTGACAACAAGGTCGAAGCGCTCGCCGGCGTCAATACGGGCGACATCGCCTTCTTCAACAACGGCGACCTGCGGGTGGAGGGCGTGTATTCGGTCGGAGATATCAGCCTCCGCGTCAACGGCGACTTGCATCTGGAAGAGGCCCTGAGCGCGCATCGCAATATCCATCTCGGCGTGAGCGGCACCGTCACGCAGGACATGAATGACGGGTACATCATCGCCCAAGGGCTCGCGCTGAGTGGCGGGGACTTCGAGCTCACCAGCCCGGCCAACGCGGTGAACGTGATCGCAGGCGATGCGGGCCGGCTGGCGTTCGTCAACGACGGATCGCTGGAAATCGGCACGGTCGGCGTGCTCGCGGGGGTGAACAACAGCGGCGACGTGAGCATCGCCACTAACGCCGATCTCTACATCGGCGAGCAGTTGAAGACCACGGCCAACATCTTCCTCGATGTGGCGGGCATGGCTGTGCAGGGCGAAGAAGGCGCGATCGCGGCTGCGGGGCTTGCGCTGACGGGCGGTGATTTCGTGCTCGACCGCGCGTTGAACCTCGTCGGTACGTTCGCGAGCCGCGCGGGCGCCGTCGCGTTCCTCAACACGGGCGCGCTCACCGTGGGCGTGCTCGGTACGGTCGTCGGCATCGACAACTCGGGCGATCTCGCGCTTGCGACAACCACCGGCGATATCTCGCTCGCCGAGAATGTGCATACGGCGAGCCAGTCGATCGACGCGATCGTCATCAACGCCGGCCGGTCGGCCGCGGCGGGCGATGCCGCGGGCGGCAGCGTGAGCGCCGATGCGGGCGTTACCGTGACCACCGGCGCGGGCGGCCGGGCCGTGATCTATACCGGCAGCCTGGACGACAGCGAGGGCGTTGCGGAGCTGGTCGGCATCGGCAGCGGCAACTTCCGTTACGGTAGCGACGAGTCGGAAAGCAATTTCGGCAAGGCGCTGGGCACGAGCGGCATCTATGCGGTCTATCGCGAACAGCCGACCCTCATCGCCTCCACCAATGACAAGACCGTGACCTTGAAAGTCTACGACGGCAAGACCGAATTCGACGGCGGTGGCATCGATGCTGTCGATGTCAGCGGGCTGGTGAACGGCGATACCAAGGCCATGCTGGGCGAGCCGGTGTTCTCCACGGTTTCGGCCGAACCGGGCAGGCATCCGATCCTCATCTCCGGTTTCGGCGAACTGGGCTATCGCGTAGTGAGCGATCCCGCCAATGCCGAGCTCGAAATCGTCGGGACGGACACCGATCACGAATATACGGGCGCGAGGACGAGCGTCAGCGATGTGACGACCTCCGGTGTCCAGAATCAGCAGCCGCATTCGCCCCATTCTTCGGACGACGGCGCGCAAGGCACGACGAGCGGCGGCTTGCGTCTCGTCGACGCGACCGATCAGGGCGGCGATCAGTCCGATGCGGCTTCGGAGAACGAAAACCGCGACGTGTGCGTGAGCCAGGGTGAAAGCGGCGCCGCATGCGGCGCGCAACCGTCGCAAACCATTTTCGTCGTCCAGGGCGGGATACGTCTGCCGAGGTAAGCGGATCCGACCGGCTCAGAAAAAACGCGTGCGGGCGGCTCCGGCTGCCCGCACCACGGAGAACAAGAAGGCACATCCATGCATTTCAAGCTGTCTCGCATCGCGGTGGCCGTGGCGTTCGCCACGGCGCCCTTCGCTCACGCCCAAACGCTTCCCGACGCGGGCCGCATCCTGCAGGAGTTGCAGATCCCCAAGCAGGAGCTGCCCGAGAGCGTGGACATCGAAGTCGATGTGCCCAAACCTGCGGAAGCCGAAACCGACACGGGACCGAAGGTGCTGCTCCAGTCGGTGCAGTTCGCCGGCGTGACGCGCTTCGACGAAGCGACGCTGCATGCCCTGATCGCACCGGCGATCGGCAAGGAACACAGTCTGCGCGAGCTGCAGACGCTGAGCCACCGCATCACGGTGTACTACCGTCAGAACGGTTATCCCTTCGCACGCGCCTTCCTGCCCGCGCAGAAGATGATCGAAGGACGACTCACCATCCAGGTGATCGAGGGCCGCTACGGCAAGGTGGCCGCTTCCTCCGCGGATGCCAGGCTGGCGGAGCAGGCGCAATCTTTCCTCTCGCGCCTGCGAAGCGGCGAAGTCATCAGCAGCGGTCCGCTCGAGCGCACGGTGCTGATCCTCTCGGATCTCCCGGGCGTGGCAGTGCGTCCGGTGGTGCGTCCGGGCGAACAGGTCGGTACCGGCGATCTCGATGTGCGCGTCACCCGTACCGAGCCTTTCGCCGGCGCGGTCTCGCTCGACAACTACGGCAACCGCTATTCGGGTAGCTACCGGCTGACGGCGCAGGGCGTGTGGAACAGCCCCTTCATGCTGGGCGACCAGTTGAGCGCCGCGCTTATGGCCACCGACGAGGAGCTTTACTTCGGCAGCGTCGGCTACGCGTTGCCGAAGTAAAGCTCCTCGTCGGTGGCCATAAG
>QGUL01000359.1 GCA_003242425.1 Pseudomonadota bacterium
CTTACACCACGCGCCTCCGGAAACCGGGCGCCGCGACGCGCAGGAGGTACGCCCCTCTACACTCCCGGCGAAGCTGCGACCCGAAATCTCCAGGACATCCGGCAGAGTGAGCGCACAAGCAAAATGCGGGCACACGACAGCTTGCAAACTGGCGCGAAGCTTGCGTGAGGACGCGCGCCCGAAGCACTCAGATCTTTTTGCATCGGCAGTGCGTGACGCGCACGTTCGATCGAAGACAGAGAACACATATGCATGCGACGGCTTTCCATATCGGGTGTCTTTCTGTCGCCTACACTGCCTTCAGGGTTCGAGGTGAACAGTGGCGATGAAGGGAATCGGTATTCGCATCGGCGCAGCGCTGTTCGCGTGCGCCCTATCCATGCCCGGCGGCGCGCAGCAAGCCAGGCACGCCTCGAAACCCAGGCTCGACCTCAACGCTTCGGCAACCATCGACCGACACGGCGTACTATGGGCGCTCTACACCGAAGGTCGACACCTGCTGCTGCGCCGCACCGCGGACTTCGGCCGCACCTGGTCCGCGCCGCAGCCGGTGAATCAAAGGCCGGAGGACATCGCGGCCGACGGCGACAGCCGCCCGAAGATCGCCGTCGCGCCGAACGGCGACGTGTACGTGTCCTGGACACAACCGTTGAGCAAGCCCTACACCGGTCATATCCGCTTCGCACGCTCGACCGACGGCGGCAAACGCTTCAGCGAGCCGATCACGGTCAATACCGACCGCGAAGAGATCACCCATCGCTTCGATTCCCTTACGGTCAACGGCAAAGGTCAGATCTTCGTCGCCTGGGTGGACAAGCGTGATCGCGTCGCCGCGGAGAAGGCCGGGAAAGACGGTTATCGCGGCGCGGCGGTGTATTACGCCGTATCCGATGATCGCGGCACGAGCTTTCGCGGCGACTACAAGGTGGCCGATCACAGTTGCGAGTGCTGCCGCATCGGCCTGCTGCCGCAGGAAGACGGCAGCGTGCTGGCGATGTGGCGCCACATCTTTGCGCCCAACATCCGCGATCACGCTCTGACGCGGCTGACCGCCGACGGCGAGCCCGGCAAGGTGCGCCGCGTCACCTTCGACGACTGGCGTGTCGAAGCGTGTCCGCACCATGGTCCTTCGCTCGCCGGCGTGAAAGACGGCCCTTTGCACGCGGTGTGGTTCACACAGGGCGACAAGCGCAACGGCGTCTATTACGGCCGCCTGGGCGACGGCGTGGTGGAGGGATTGCGTCAGGTCGGCGGCGATACCGCCGCGCATGCCGACGTCGCGGCGGCAGGGAAGCGGGTGGCCGTGGCGTGGAAGGAATTCGACGGGAAACGCACGCAGTTGCGCGCCATGATTTCCGAGGACGAGGGCCGCACCTGGCGGGAACACACGCTCGCCGAGACGGACGGACCGTCCGGCCAGCCGAGCGTGCTGACGCACGAGGATCGCTTCTACGTGTTCTGGCACACCCGTCAGCAACCTTTGTCCGTGCATGCCGTGCCATGAACCCCTTGATCGCCATCCGCCTGATCGTCGCCATCCTGGCGTTTCCGCTCTTTGCGCCATCCTCCGGCGCTGCGGCCGAAAACTTGCGCTCCTTCAACGCCGACAGCTTCGAGCAGATCCGCGCGGCGCATGCCGGCAAGCCTTTCGTACTCGCCTTCTGGTCGATTTATTGCGCGCCTTGTCGCGAAGAGATGGGTTTGTGGCGCGCGCTGCGCGAGCGGTATCCCGGCGTGCCGATCGTCCTGGTAAGCACCGACCTGCCGCCGGAATGGCCGAAGGTGCAGCGTTTCCTGGCTCAGTACAACCCCGGCCCCGTGGAACACTGGGCCTTCGCCGATGAGTACGTCGAACGCCTGCGCTTCTCCGTCGATCCCAAGTGGCGGGGCGAACTGCCACGCGCGTACTTTTTCGATGCCCGGCATGCGGTGCAGGTACGTACCGGTGTAGAACCGCAATGGATGAACGATTGGTTCGCGCGTCAGTTGCGCAAGTAGCGCTGACTTCGTCGCCGTTGCCAGACGGTTTTGCGGCTGGCGTGCGCGCCACGCTCGCACATAATTGCGAAGACGCGCGACGCCAGGTTCGGTCGGAGCGTGCTCTCGCGCAACACGCCGGTACCCGGTTCCGTACACACACAGGGCAGGAGCCAACGTGGATTTCGCGCAGCGGAACAAGCGATCAGCGCGGCACCTGACCGGCCTCGGTCTCGTCGTCGCGCTGCACGTGCTGGTCGTCTACGCGCTCGTCAACGGACTGGCACGTAAAGCCGTCGAGGTGATCAATCAGCCGTTGCTGACCACGATCATCAAGGACGTCACGGTGCGCGAGGAGGCCCCTGCACCGCCGCCGCTCGAACTGGAGCCGCCGCCTCCCGCCTACGTTCCGCCGCCGGAGATCCGCATCGAAGTCCCGGCCGTGAACAACACCATCACGGCGGTGACGAACGAAAAACCGCCAGAGGCGGCGGCGCCACCGCCCCCGGAGCCGGTCACCCCGCCGCGCTTCGACGCCGCGTACCTCGACAATCCGCCGCCGACCTATCCGGCGCTGGCGCGCCGCCGGGGTTACGAAGGCAAGGTCGTTCTGCGGGTGCTCATCCGCACCGACGGAACGCCCGAAACCATCAACATTGTGACGAGCAGCGGTTATCGGGTGC
>QGUL01000029.1 GCA_003242425.1 Pseudomonadota bacterium
TTGGTTTTTGTTTCTGCGGCTGCACACTCCTGTTGACCGCGAACTCCTCGCCTCCCACCGGGGCGAGCAGGCCCTTGTCGCCGATCTCGCGCGCCAGGCGCTCGCCCACCTGGCGGATGAGCACGTCCCCGGCCGCGTAGCCGAAGATTTCGTTGATGCGCATGAAGCGGTCGAGATCGAGGTAGCACACGACCGTTCGCATCCCGACCGGGGAGGCTTCCGCAAGCTGCTGGCGCAGCCGTTCCATGAACAGTTTGTGATTCGGCAACCCGGTCAGGTCGTCGAAATGTGCCAGCCGCTGGGCCGAGCGTTCGGCGCGGGCCTTGTCCTCGCGCGCCTTGCGATGCGCCAGCTCGCGCTCGATGGCCGGCAGCAGCCGCTCGGGGGCCGATTTGTAGACGAAGTCCTGGGCGCCGCCGCGCATGGCGTAGACGCCATCCTGTTCCGGCAGATCGCCGGAATAGATGATGAAGGGAATGTCCTTGCCGCTCGCCTTCAAGGTCTGCAAGGCGGCCAGCGAATCGAACGACGGCATGGTGTGGTCGGAAATCACCACATGCCAGTCCTGGCAGGCCAGGGCGCGTTGCATCGCTTCCTGCGAGTCCACGCGTTCGCAGTACGAGCCGGGGTACCGCCGTTCGATCTGCCGCTGCAGCAGGTACGCGTCGTCCTCGGAATCCTCGACGATCAGGACCCGAAGCGCGCGCGGCAGACCGGCCTCGGCGGATTGATCGCCCTCGAGATATTGGTGAGCGTGTTGCACCATACCGTCTTAAATCGGCACGAATCGCGCAATCTTGAATGAATCGTGTCGGACCTATTGTCGTTGTGCAGTTCATTGAAGCGTCAAGAAATTTGTCACAACGGCCCAACCGGCCGGACGGTCCGGACGCGAGTGCAGAAGTCGCGCGGACATGCTGCGGCGCATCAGCTGGTATTCCGCTGCGCCGCTCTGTGGCGCAGCGCGATCGGATACGGAGGCGGAACGGGCGCTCGGCCGGGGTGCCGAAGCGGAATATCTGCGCCGTTATGCTCGTGTCGGGACCGCGACACGCGCCGCGTCCGGTAGGATTGCGATGCAAGTGGCATTTGTCACGAGCGGCGCACGAATGGCGCGAAGCCCGACGCCGGGACCGCGCCGAATCGGGTGCAGGGCGCCGCGGCGCGAACTTTGCGCGGCTTGCGGTAGCCTTAGGAAGATTGAATACATCGCTCGGAAAGGAGAACGCATGATGCTGCGTCGTTTTTGGTCTGCCGTCCGTTCGCGCGCGGTGCTGGCGACCGGTTCCGTACTGCTCGTCCTGCTGGGTGCGACCGCCGCGCGTGCGCACGAGAGCATCGAGGCGGTGCGTTACAACGAAGTGGATCTGCAGACCGAGGTCATGCGCGAGGTGCAGAACGACCAGATGTTCGCCTCACTGTACGCGGAGCTGCAGGAAGCCAATCCTGCCGAGCTGCAGAACGCGTTGAATAAGATCGCCCAGGAAGCCCACAAGATCGCGGGCGAGTTCAAGAGTGTGAAAGTACGCACCGGCTACAACCAGACCTACCCCGTCTACGACCGCGACAACAAGCTGGTGGCCTGGCGCGGCCGCACCGAGCTGCGTCTGGAAAGCAAGGACTTCCCCTCGATGGCGAAGCTGATCGCGCGCCTGCAGCCGAGCATGCAGTTGGGGGGCATCAGCTTCGGAGTGTCGCCCGAGTTGCGCAAGAAAACCGAAGAGGAGCTGATGAAGGAAGCGGTCGCAAGCTTCCGCCAGCGCGCGCAGGTGCTGACCGAAGCGCTGGAAGGCAAGCGCTACCGGCTGCGCAAACTCTCCATCCAGACCTCCGACGGCGTGCCGCCGCGGCCGATGATGACCATGCGCGCCGCCAAAGCCGAAAGCTACGAACCGGTGCTGGAAGGCGGCACGAGCCAGGTGAACGTGGGTGCGGTGGGGACGATCGAAATCGAATGACGCGCCCGGTCCCGCACATGTAACACGTTTCGCTCGTGAGCGGCGCCGACCCCGATCCCGTGCCGGCAACGCAGCGGGAACTGGTCGTCCTGGTACACGGCCTGTGGATGAACCGCTGCGTCATGGGCTATCTCGCGCACAAGCTGCGCTGCGCGGGCTACGCCACGGCGAGCTTCGGGTACTTTCCGGCTTTGCGTTCCTTCGAGCACGAGCTCGGCCGCTTCGTATCCCGAATGCGCGCATACCGGTATCGCCGCCTGCACTTCGTCGCGCACAGCCTGGGCGGCGTACTGGTGTTCTCCGCCCTGCCGCGGCTTTCTGACCTGGACATCGGCCGCGTGGTCTGTCTGGGTTCGCCCCTGCGCGGTTCGCTCGGCGCAAAGCAGTTCATGCGTCACGCGTTCGGACGCTTTTGCATCGGCGCGAGCGCCAAACTGTGGCAAAGTTTCCCGGCGTTACGCTGCGGGGAAGGGATCGAAGCCGGCGTCATCGCCGGCACGCGTCGTTTCGGTCTCGGCCGTTTCTTCACCGACCTGCCCGCGCCGAACGACGGCGTGGTGACGGTCGAAGAGACGCGCATCGACGGCTTGTGCGATCACATCGTTCTGCCTTGCAGTCACACGGGGATGCTGTTCGCGCCGGAGGCGGCGCGGCAGATCGTGCAGTTCTTGAGGACGGGACGATTTCTGAGATGAGACGCCTGGTTGCGATCGGTGCCACCTTGCTGCTCGCGGGCGGCTGCAGCACGGTGCAGTACTACGCGCAAGCCGTGTCCGGACACCTGGACGTCATGCAGCGCGCACGTCCCATCGAGCAAGTGATCGCCGCGCCCGATACCCCGGAGACGCTGCGCCAAAGGCTGGAATACGTGCAGGCCGTGCGCGCATTCGCGGTCAGCGAGCTGGCCTTGCCCGACAACGGCAGCTACCGCAGCTATGCCGACATCGGCCGTCCCTACGTGGTGTGGAACGTCTTTGCCGCGCCGGAGTTCTCGCTGCAGCCGCACCAGAACTGTTTTCCGCTGGTGGGCTGCGTGTCCTATCGCGGCTATTACGACTTCGAGGCCGCCGAGCGCGAGGCGGAACGGCTGAAGCGCGCGGGCTATGACGTATTCATCGGCGGTGTGCCGGCCTATTCCACGCTGGGCTGGTTCGACGATCCGGTGCTCAACACCTTCATCGGCTATCCCAAAGCGGAGCTGGCGCGGCTGATCTTTCACGAGCTTGCGCACCAGATCGCGTTCGCGAAGGGCGATACCCAATTCAACGAATCCTTCGCGGTGGCGGTGGAGCAGGAAGGCGTGCGCCGCTGGCTGAGCAAGCACGGTACACCTGCGGACCTGGAAGCCTATCTCGCCCACCGTCAGCGGCGCGCCGAATTCATCGATCTGGTACAGCGTTATCGCGACAAGCTGGCGAGGTGGTATGCCACGCCCGTGAGCGAAGCGGAAATGCGTGCCGGCAAGGCGCGCATCATCGCCGAAATGGGCGAGGCCTACCGCGAACTGAAAGCGAGCTGGGGCGGCTATGCCGGTTACGACCGCTGGTTCGCGAAGGGTGTCAACAACGCGCTGTTCGCTTCCTTCGCCGCCTATACCGAACACGTTCCCGCCTTCGAGGTACTGCTGCAACAGGCGCAAGGCGATATGCCCAAGTTCTACGCGGCGGTACGCGCCCTGGCGGCCCAGGACAAGGCGCTGCGGGAGACCCGGCTGGCCGCCTTGCACGCGACGCGGCGTGCCCTGGCGGAGGCCGAAACGGGCATCCAGGCCGAAGGCGGACGCTTCACCGCGAGCGCGCAGGCCGAACCCGTCGAACGCTGAGTCGCACCGGACGCGTGTCCGGTATCCCTTTCCACCGCCGTAATCCTGTCCCGGGGCGCGCTAGCGCGGATGTCAAGAATTCATCCGCCTGTCGCCCCGGAAATTCGTCGCATCCGCGTCGCATTGAGACGCAGTGTCAAAAAACGCGAGACGCGCAGGCAAGCCGCGCTGGTCGGAACATCTCATAATCGAAGCGCATATCGGGCGTTTTGTTGCGCCGCGACATTGCGCTCTCGGAGGGCATGCTGCGCCGTACGTCTCGGGGAGGACGTACGGTGCATCTTTTAAAAAACCACAAAACCATGAACAAGCGACAAGCTGCGGCGGGGGGCGGAGTGCGTTCATCCCTCGGCTTCGAGGGCACTCCGGTACATGCGGGGGCGCCGGTCCCCCGTCGTGACGTCCATGGGATCCGCTTCCCCGGGCGCCCACTGTGCAAAGCGCCAGGACAACCCGGTAGAATTTTCCGTAATCAGCACAATAACGACTGCACACCGAAGAGCCGTTTTTCTCCCACCGGGCCATCCTGCAAAGGTATCGAAGCGCCGCGGCTGCCGGCGCTTCGATACGTCCCTCCCCACTTTCCTGAGAACAACGGATTCCGCG
This sequence comes from Pseudomonadota bacterium, assembly GCA_003242425.1. Classification (GTDB taxonomy): domain Bacteria; phylum Pseudomonadota; class Gammaproteobacteria; order Burkholderiales; family SG8-39; genus ZC4RG42. Next base: position 4,387 of record QGUL01000029.1, read on the forward strand.
GCGCGCGGCCGGCCGGCGTGCGCACGCCGGCATTGCATAAGTAATTCGAGACGGGATTGGCAATGAATCACATCTATCGCGTGGTATGGAATGAGGCGCTGGGTGTATGGCAAGCGGTCGCGGAATATGCGCGCGCGCGCGGCAAGACCAAGTCGACGCGCCTGCGCAGCCTTGCGCTCGCGATCGTGTTCGCGGCTGGCGGCGCGCAGGCCGCCGATCTGCCGACCGGCGGCTCCATCACGGCCGGTTCCGGCGCCATCCATCAGAGCGGCAGCACGCTGACCGTCAATCAGGGCAGCGGCAAGCTCGCCATCGACTGGCAGAGCTTTTCCATCGGGCAGGGCCATACCGTCAACTTCAACCAGCCTTCGGCGAGCGCGGTGGCGCTCAACCGCGTGATCGGTTCGGACGCCTCCGTCATCCAGGGCGCGCTGCGCGCGAACGGCCAGGTGTTTCTGGTCAACCCGAACGGCGTGCTGTTTAGCCCGACCGCGCAGGTGGATGTGGGCGGGCTGGTGGCTTCGACGCTGAACATCACGAACGAGGATTTTCTTGCCGGCAACTACCGCTTCGGCGGCGACAGCCTCAACGCCGTCGTCAACCAGGGCGTCATCCGCGCGAACGGCGGGACCGTGGCGCTCGTCGCGGCGAAGGTCGAGAACAGCGGCAGCATCGAAGCGCACGGCGGCCGCGTGCTGCTCGGCGCGGGCAGCAAAGTTACCCTCGATCTGGGCGGGCCGGTCGGGCTGGAAATCGAAGAAGGCGCGCTCGAAGCGCTGATCGCAAACGGCGGCGCCATCCGCGCCGACGGCGGCACTGTTCTGCTGACGGCCAAGGCGGCCCAGGATCTCGCGAGCACGGTCATCAACAGCGACGGCCTCATCGAAGCCCGGTCGCTCGTCACGGGCGAGCGCGGCGAAGTCATCCTGCTCGGCGAGAACGGCACGGTGGAAGTGGCGGGCGCCATCGACGTGTCGGCCCTCGAAGGGCAAGGCGGTAAGGCGGTCGTCACGGGCGAGCGCGTGCTGATCGCGGATGGCGCGCATATCGACGCCACGGGCGCGAACGGCGGCGGCGAGATCTATGTGGGCGGCGGCTGGCAGGGCAAGGATGCGTCGATCGCCAAGTCGACCGAAACGGAGATTGCGCAAACGGCGCTGCTCGACGCATCGGCCACTTCAGCGGGCAACGGCGGCACGGTCGTCGTCTGGTCAGACGGTGCAACGCGCTTTGCGGGCGACATCAGGGCACGCGGCGGCGAGGGCGGCAAGGTCGAAGTGTCGGGCAAACAGACGCTGCGCTTCACCGGCGGCGTCAACACGGGCGGCGGACTGCTCCTGATCGACCCGACAAACATCACCGTGCAGGCCGCGAACGGTGACGGTGTGAATACCATCGGCGTTGCGCAGCTTCGCCAGTTGTTACTCGATAACGGATTTATCGAGTTGGAGGCCGATAACGATTTCACTTGGCAAGCCGGCGCCGAGCTGGATTACGACGGCCTGGGCAGCAAAGTGCTGTGGCTTTGGGCGGGCAACGACATCACCTACTCGGGAAAAATCTTCGACAGCGATCCCGGCGATGACGTCCTGCACATTTCCATGTTTGCGGATGCCACGCGTGCCCTTATGCCGGACGGTACGGGCAGTGTCACGTTCAACAATTCGATTTCCACCAATGGTGGACACCTCTACGTATACGCCGGCAGTGGCATCGTCGTGAACAACGGCGCCCGTCTGGAAACCGCGGGCGGCAATATCTATTTGGGCGGTCATGGCGGCTACGCCGATGGATGGATCGATCCGCTCGCAGATTTGGCAGCGTTCCAAGCCGCCATGGATGCATACGCGACGAAAGGCGGTATCCGGATCGATGGCGCGACGCTCGACGCGGGCGGCGGCTTCATCCGTCTGCGTGGCGACCATGATGCCGGGCACGGCGTCCATCTCCTCAACAACGCCGAAGTGAAAACTTCGGGCAGCGGCACGGTGACGATTGCCGGACGCAGCACGAGTGCGGGCGACCACGGCGCCGTTTATCTGGAAAAAGGTGCGCAGATCTACGCCGAAGACGGCGACATCGAGCTGTTCGGCGGCGGCAATCGTATCGAGCTTTGGAATCACGACGAGACGAGCCCGGGAATCGAAGCGACCGGCACGGGCGATATCCGCCTGCGTACCACCGACCGGATCCTGCTCAACAAGGGCACGTTGCAGGTCAACGATGGCGACCTCGATGTCGAGGCGATTGCGCGTGTCGAAGCGATCTGGGACGGCGCATATCGATCCACCGGCGCGGGGAATATCTATCTGACCAGCCGGTCGGAGGCGATATGGCTCGGCGGCAGTGTGGCCGGCAGTTTCGGGGAAATCAGCGCAAGCGGTACGGGCGACATTGTTCTGACCGCTGCGGCCGGATACGAGCGCGGTCGCGGAACGCTGCAGGGTAACGGCCAACTGACGGTGCGCAGCTCCAATCCGACAAAGGTCTTCCGCTTCGGCGACAGCAACGACACTAATAATTTCCTCAAGAACGGCTGGCTCGGACTAATTAGCGCCGGTGGCTTTTCGAATGTCGAATTCGAAAGCGCAGGCAATGCCGTAGTCGGCGGCAACGCGACGATCAATGCGAATCTGGTCATCGATGCCGGCGGTTCGATCGCAATGAACGGTTCGCTTTCCGTCGGCAGCAATGACCTCGTCCTGCAGGCGGGCGAGGGAATCAGCCAATCTTCCGGCGGCGTAACGGCTGCGAATCTCAGTCTGTTGGGCGCAGGCGATTTCACGCTTACGAACAGCAGCAACAACGTGAACATCCTGGCCGCTAACGTCGACGGCAGGCTCTCCTATACCGACAGCAACGGGCTGACGATCGCCGGCATCGCCGCGACAGGCGACGTGCTGATCGACGTCAGGGGCGGCGATCTGTCGGTTTACCAAGACGTCCGGACGACCGGCGACGGCGCGTCGATCACCTTACAGGCCGCGGACCATATCTCGATCGCGAAGGATAAGACGGTCGAATCGCAGGGCGGCAACATCACGCTGAACGCGGATCGCGATGCCAACGGCACAGGCAGGATCGAAGTGCAGTCCGGCGCCGCCATTCGCTCCCACGGGGGCGACATTCTCATGCGCGGCGGGTCCGCGGCGTTGAGCGTCTTGACGGCCCCGACCGACGACTACGACGCATTCTCGAGCGCTTTGGCGAGCACGGGCGCGAAGGGCGTCACCATCACCGGCGCGACCGTGGATGCCGGCGGCGGCGATATCGAAATCCGCAGCCAGGGCAGCGAAGGCGTCGCCCTCACCGACGGCGCGAGCGTCACCACCTCGGGCGACGGCGACATTGCGATCTACGGCGCTGGGACGAATGGCACGGGTGTTCGCCTCGACAACGCGAGCGTTACTACCGGCGCGGGTGACATCGTGATGTACGGCCTCGGCGGCGGCAGCGGCGGGCACAAGCACGGTGTCTATGCGGTGAACGATGCGGCCATCCGCGCCGTCTCGGGCAACATCGAACTGCGCGGCCGGGGCGCTACGAACGGATCGAGTACCAATAACGAAGGCGTGAAAGTGCAGGAGGATTCCCTGGTGGAGATCCAGACGGGCACCGATCGCACACTCTCCATCACCGGCGTCGGCGGTACCGGCACCCAATACAACATCGGCGTCAACGTGCTCAAGAGTACCGTCCGCATGGGCGCTGACGCGACCGGCCGTATCGAAATCAGTGGTACGGGCGGCGGCAGCAACTCCGGCAACTGGGGCGTGCTGACGGAAAACAACGGCGTGATCGAATCGCTCGGCGCGGCATCGATCGAGATCACCGGCACCGGCGGAGGCGGCACCGACAGCGACGGTATCAGGGTGACAGGCGGCACGGCGAACCGCATCGGCAGCAGCACCATGACCGGCGATATCACGCTCATCGCCGACACGATGAATCTGCAGGGCTCGGGCAACCTCAACGTGCAGTCGGCCGGAGAACTCCACATCCGGCCGCTCAATGTTGCAACGACCATCGGTCTCGGCAACGGCGCGACCGGCACGCTGAATCTCAACACCACCGAGCTTGAGCGTCTGACCGACGGCTTCTCGGCGATCCATATCGGCCGGGCAGACGGTACCGGCGCCGTCGATGTGCGCAACGCGACGTTCCGGGATGAGCTCACGCTTTACGGCGACCGCATCGTTTTGAACGGCGTGCTGAGCAACGCCGGGAACAGCGTCACGCTCAATGCCGCGAACGGCGTCAGTCAGGGCGAGAACGGGGCGATCAAGGCGGACGCGCTGCGCCTGCTCGGCAGCGGCGCCTTCCAGCTCGGCGGCGCCGGCAACCTCGTGAACACTCTTGCGGCGGACGTCGGATCGCTGCTCTTCAAGAACGCCGATACGCTGACGATCGGCGAGGTGGCCGGCGTGGCAGGGATTTCCGCGCAGGACTTCGTATCGCTCACGACCGCCGGCGACCTCCAGATCGACAGGTCCATCGCCATTTCCGGCGGTGAGGCGACGGACATCATCACGCTGCAGGTCGCAGGTCAGGCCGCCAAAGCCGTTACCGCGAACCTCTCGGCGCACGGCCTGGTGCTGATGGGCGGCGACTTCGACCTTTATCAGGGCGGGAACAATCTCATCGACGTCATTGCCGGCGAGGCCGGCGAGATTCATTTCAGCAATCTCGACGACTTGCGAGTCGGTACGCTGACGGCTACCGCGGCCGACGGCAGTACTTCGAGCGTCGCCGGCCTGAAAAACGACGGCGAGCTGATCCTGAACGTGGACGGCGATCTGCGACTCGAGCAGGGCATCCTCGCGACGGGCCAGAACGTCACCCTCATCGTCATCGGCGAAGCGAGCCAGGACGAAGATGCAGCGATCAAGGCCGACGGACTGGTGTTGCGCAAGTCCTATGGCTCCGGAAACTTCGCGCTCGCGAACGCGGACAACACGGTGGCGCTGCTTTCCGGCGATGCCGGTACGGTGGCGTTCAGGAACGTCGGCGACCTCCAAATCAGTACCAACACGGTGGAGGGGCTGACGACCGCTGGAGACGTCAGCCTCGAGGTGAACGGCGATCTGACGATCAATAAGAATCTGGACGCAGCCGGTCGCACCGTCTTCCTCGATGTGACGGGGGTGACGCAAGCGGTCGGCGGCGCCGTCAAGGCGGGCAGCCTGGCGCTGAGCGGCGGCGATTACTTCCTCAACGGCGATAACGCCGTCGACGTGATCGCCAGCGATGCGGGTACGCTCTTCTTCTCGAACGCGGGCGATCTCGAAGTCGGCGAAGTGACAGTCACCGACCGCCTCGGCAACAGCCGCGACATCGTCGGCATCGACAACAGCGGCGATGTCAGCTTGGGTGCATACGGCGGCTCTGCCGGCGTTCACATTGCCAAGCAACTGAAGGTCGCCGGCAGCAACGTGTTCATTTCGGCGGACGGCGACGTCACCCAGGACGCAGACGGGGCGATCACGGCGGCCGCGTTGATACTGAATCTCATCGGCGGCGGCGCCGATTTGACCCAGGCGGACAACAAGGTCAACGCGTTGAGCGGCAGTGCGACGGGCGATATCGCTTACTTCAACAACGGCGATTTACGGGTGGAGGGCGCGCCCTTCTTCGAGAACCTGAGCAGCGGGGGAGACATCCGCCTCCATATCAACGGCAATCTGAACATCGAGGAGGTGCTGGATGCGTCCGCCGGCAATGTCTTCCTCGACGTGACGGGCGTGACGTCTCAAGAGGAGGGCGGCGCCATCAAGGCGGCCGGCCTGGCGCTGAGCGGCGGCGATTACCACCTCGACGGCGTCGGCAATGAGGTCGGCAAGATCGCGAGCAACGCGGGCGAGCTGTTTTTCCATACTTACCATGACCTGGAAGTCGGCGCAGTGACGGTCGCCGACCGCTTCGGCAATAGTCGCGACATCGTCGGCATCGACAACAGCGGCAATGTCTGGCTGGCCTCGATTGGCAGCATCCACATCGGGAAGCAGTTGAAGGCCGTCGGCAGAGACGTGACAGTCAACTCGATGACGATTAGCGATGTCACCCAGAGCGCGGAAGGGGCGATAACGGCCGCCTGGGTGGGGGTGGGTCCCGTGGGGAGCGGCGATCTTACCAGGG
>QGUL01000360.1 GCA_003242425.1 Pseudomonadota bacterium
CGCGGGGGTGCTCGGCGGTTGGGTCACCCTGGATCCGACGCGGCTTGGCCTGTTCGGGCGCGGCGTGACGCAGAACCGCGCCATGGCCGGCTGCGTGGGCGTGCCCACCGCGCGCGTCGACACCTACGCCTTCGCGCTCGGCTCGGGCATCGCGGGACTGGCCGGCTGCGCGCTCTCGCAGATCGGCAATGTCGGCCCCGACCTCGGTCAGGCCTACATCGTCGATTCCTTCATGGTCGTGGTGCTGGGCGGCGTGGGCCAGCTCGCCGGCACCGTGTACGCCGCGCTGGGACTCGGCGTGGTGAACAAGTTCCTCGAAGCCTGGCAGGGCGCGGTGCTGGCGAAGATCGCGGTGCTGGTCTTCATCATCGCCTTCATCCAGAAACGCCCGCAGGGCCTGTTCGCGCTGAAAGGACGCTTCGCCGATGCTTGAGGTCAACGCCGCCGCCCTCGAACACGAAGCGCCCGCGCGGCCCGCGCCGGCGCGCCGTCCGATGTTCGTACGCATCGCGGCGCTCTACGGACCGCGCGGCTGGATTGCGATCGGCATCGCCGCCGCGCTGCTGCTGGTGGTCGTGCCCGTGCTCAACCTCGCCGTGCCGGGCGACCATCCGCTGCACATCTCCGATTACACCGTGACACTGGCCGGCAAGATCATGTGCTACTGCATGGTGGCGCTCGCCATGGACCTGATCTGGGGCTACACCGGCATCTTGAGCCTGGGCCACGGCCTGTTCTTCGCGCTGGGCGGTTACGCCATGGGCATGTATCTCATGCGTTCCATCGGCCGCGACGGCGTGTACCAGAGCGACCTGCCCGATTTCATGGTCTTCCTCGACTGGAAGGAACTGCCCTGGTACTGGGCCGGCACCGACAGCTTCCTCTACTGCCTGCTGCTCGCGGTGCTGGTGCCCGGCCTGCTCGCCCTGGTGTTCGGCTACTTCGCCTTCCGCTCGCGCATCAAGGGCGTGTACTTCGCCATCATCACCCAGGCGCTCACTTTCGCCGCCATGCTGCTGTTCTTCCGCAACGAAACGGGTTTCGGCGGCAACAACGGTTTCACCGATTTCAAGCGCATCCTCGGCTTTCCCATCGCCACTTCGGAGACGCGCCTCGTGCTCTTCGCCGTCACGGGCACGGTGCTGATCGCCATGCTGCTGCTCGCGCGCTACATCGTAACGTCGAAGCTCGGACGCGTGCTCACCGCGATCCGCGACGCCGAAAGCCGCGTGATGTTCTCGGGCTACAACCCGCTCGGCTACAAGCTCTTCGTCTGGACGCTGTCGGCCATGATGTGCGGCCTCGCCGGCGCGCTCTACGTGCCGCAGGTGGGCATCATCAACCCGAGCGAGATGTCGCCGGCGAACTCCATCGAAATCGCCGTGTGGGTCGCGGTTGGCGGTCGCGGCACACTGGTGGGTGCGCTCGCGGGCGCGGCGCTGGTGAACGGCGCCAAGAGCGTCTTCACCGTCGCCTTTCCCGAATACTGGCTCTATTTCCTCGGCGCGCTGTTCATCGCCGTGACGCTGTTCATGCCGCGCGGCCTCGTCGGCCTGGTGCAGCAATTGCGGAGCAAAGGCGCATGAACGCCACCATCCACCACGGCGGCACGGTCGCGGGCTACGGCAGCGCCCACCTCGCGCAACCCGGCGCGCTCGATCTCTCGCACGGCACGGTACTGTATCTGGACGGCATCACCGTGAGCTTCGACGGCTTCAAGGCGCTGAACGGCCTCAGCCTCACCGTCGACGCGGGCGAGCTGCGCTGCGTCATCGGTCCCAACGGCGCGGGCAAGACGACGATGATGGACGTCATCACGGGGAAGACGCGTCCCGACAGCGGCCGCGCCTTCTTCGGCCAGACCATCGACCTCACGCGGCTGTCCGAACCGCAGATCGCCCACATCGGCATCGGCCGCAAGTTCCAGAAGCCGACCGTGTTCGAGCAGCACACCGTGTTCGAGAACCTGGAGCTGGCGATGAAAGCCGACAAGCGCGTGTTGCACAGCCTGTTCGCGCGCCTGGACAGCGCCGAGTGCGACCGCATCGCCGCGACGTTGGAACTCGTCCATCTGGCCGAAGCCGCCGACCGTCCTGCGGGCTCCCTTTCTCACGGCCAGAAGCAATGGCTGGAAATCGGCATGCTGCTCATGCAGGAGCCGCAACTGCTGCTGCTCGACGAACCCGTTGCCGGCATGACCGACGAGGAAACGGAACGCACCGCCGAGCTCTTCCTGAGCCTCGCCGGCAGGCATTCGCTCATCGTGGTCGAGCACGACATGGAGTTCGTCGCCCGCATCGCCCGCAAGGTCACGGTGCTGCACGAAGGGCGCGTGCTGGCCGAGGGCTCGCTCGACACGGTGCAGAACAACCCGGACGTGATCGAAGTCTATCTGGGACGCTGAGATGACCGCGCGCAACCCGATGGTCTTTCACCACCTGCAGGACGGCGAGGTCGTCAGGCCGGGTGCGGCGCCTGCGGCGCTCACGGTCAGCAAGATCAACCAGTACTACGGCGGCAGCCACATCCTGCGCAACGTCTCGCTCGTGGTCGAAGCAGGGAAATGCACCGCCCTGCTGGGCCGCAACGGCGTGGGCAAGACCACCCTGCTGAAATGCCTGATGGGCCTGCTGCCCCTGCGCTCCGGCCAGATC
>QGUL01000361.1 GCA_003242425.1 Pseudomonadota bacterium
GTGCAGGCTCAGGATTGACCGCCCTTTTTGGCCCACGAATCCCGCAGTGTGACCGCACGGTTGAACACGGGGGCACCCGGTTTCGAGTCCACGCGGTCAGCCACACAACATGCCGCAAGCATGTTGCGGCGGACACTCACATCGGCGGAGCCGATGTGATGTGGGAGCCAAAATCCGTTCACGGCTGACCGCCCTTTTTGGCCCACGAATCCCGCAGTGTGACCGCACGGTTGAACACGGGGGCACCCGGTTTCGAGTCCACGCGGTCAGCCACAAAATACCCATGCCGCTCGAACTGGAAGCGCTCTTCCGGCTGCGCGTCTTTCAGCGCCGGTTCGAGATAGGCGGTGATCACGCGCTTGGAATCCGGGTTGAGGTCGTCCAGGAAGTCGCGGTCGCCCGCACCGGGATGCGGCACGCGGAACAGCCGGTCGTAGAGCCGCACCTGGCATTCGTAGGCGTGCGCGGCCGAGACCCAGTGGATGTTGCCCTTCACTTTGTACTGGTCCGCGCCCGGCGTGCCGGACTTGGAATCGGGCAGGTATTCGCAGCGCACCAGCGTGACGTTGCCGTCGGCGTCCTTCTCGAAGCCGGTGCACTTCACGACGTAGCCGTAGCGCAGCCGCACCATGGCGCCGGGCGCGAGGCGGAAATAGCCTTTGGGCGGGTTCTCCATGAAGTCCTCGCGCTCGATCCACAGCTCGCGCGAGAAGGGGACGGCGCGCTTGCCCCACTCCGGCTTCTGCGGGTGGTTGGGCGCGTAGCATTCCTCGCTCCGACCTTCCGGATAGTTCTCGATCACGAGCTTCAGCGGATCGAGCACGGCGATGCGTCGCGGCGCGCGCTCGTTGAGGTCCTCGCGCAGGCAGTCCTCCAGCACCGTCATGTCGATCCACGAGTCGGCCTTGGAAATGCCGATGCGCTCGCAGAACAGGCGGATGGATTCGGGCGTGTAGCCGCGCCGGCGGAAACCGACGATGGTCGGCATGCGCGGATCGTCCCAGCCGTCCACGTGACCTTCCTGCACGAGCTGGATCAGCTTGCGTTTGGAGAGCACCACGTAGGTGAGGTTGAGCCGCGCGAACTCCGTCTGCACCGGCAGCGGACGCGTGAGCCCGCCGGCCTCGGCGATGCGCTCCAGCAGCCATTCGTAGAACGGGCGCTGGTCCTCGAACTCCAGCGTGCAGAGCGAGTGGGTGATGTTCTCCAGCGCGTCCTCGATGGGGTGCGCGAAGGTGTACATCGGGTAGATGCACCACTTGTCGCCCGTGCGGTGATGGCTGGCGTGGCGGATGCGGTAGATGGTCGGATCGCGCATGTTGATGTTGGGCGAAGCCATGTCGATCTTCGCCCGCAGCACATGCTCGCCTTCCTTGAATTCGCCCGCGCGCATGCGGCGGAAGAGGTCGAGGTTCTCCTCCACCGAGCGGTTGCGGTAGGGGCTGTCCTTGCCCGGCTCGGTGAGCGTGCCGCGATAGGCGCGCATTTCCTCCGCCGAGAGGCTGTCCACATAGGCGTGGCCGTTCTTGATCAGCAGCTCGGCGAACTCGTACATCCACTCGAAGTAGTCCGAGGCGTAGTAGAGGTGCTCGCCCCAGTCGAAGCCGAGCCAGCGCACCGCGTCGAGGATGGCGTCGACGTATTCCTGTTCCTCTTTCTCCGGGTTGGTATCGTCGAAGCGCATATGGCAGACGCCGCCGTAGTCGCGTGCCAGCCCGAAGTTGAGGCAGATCGACTTGGCGTGACCGATGTGCAGATAGCCGTTGGGCTCCGGCGGGAAGCGCGTGCGGATCGGCGCCGGGTCGGCGGGCGCGTTCGCCTTCAGCGCGGCCGGACCGGGACGGCCCGGCCAGCGCCGGCCCTCGAAGCGGCCGCTCGCCAGATCGGCTTCGACGATGTTGCGGATGAAATGGGCGACGTGGCCGGACGCCGGCGTCGTTTCCGGCGCTGCGCCCGTCGCACGGGAAGACTGAGACATAGACGAGTCAGTGCTGAATGATCGGACTAGCTGCGATTCTACAGTGCCCGTGCGGACCTGCCTTCAGCGGACGCCGATTCCGCGCCCTTCGGTGGCCACTTCCCAGGCGTTGACGGGCGAGGCGCGGTTGCCCCAGGCGTTGCGGATGTAGCTCACCACGGCGGCGACATCCTCGTCCGACAGCAGGGTGGCGTAGGGCGGCATGCCGAAAGGCTGCGGGTTGCCCGCGGTCGCGGGCGGAAAACCGCCGTTCAGCACGGCGCGGATGGTGTTCACCGGCGGCTCCAGCAGGATGGCGCGGTTGCCGGCAAGGGGCGGGTACATGCCCGGCACGCCTTCGCCCTGTTCGCCGTGGCAGTCGGCGCAGCGTTCGGCGTAGACGCGTTCGCCGCGCGCGAGCCGCGCCGGCGGCACGGCAGGCGGTTCAGGCGCCTTGTCTTCGTGCACGGGCAATTCGGAAAGATAGAGCGCCATCGCGCGCAGATCGGCATCGCTCAGATGTTGCGTGCTGCCGTGGACCACCGCGGCCATGGGACCGAGCGCCGAGGCCTGCGGCGAAATGCCGTGCTTCAGCAGCGCGACGATGTCTTCCCGCGGCCAGCCCGCCACGCTCGCTTCGCGCTTGGAATGCAGCGATGGCGCATACCAGCCCTGGACCGGAATGGTGCCGCC
>QGUL01000362.1 GCA_003242425.1 Pseudomonadota bacterium
TTTGGGGGCGGCGGCTGGAGGGGGCTTCCCCAGCTCCGGCCCTCGCCCAGGGCTGGGGGCTCCCCCATTTTCCCCTCCCCCTGCCCGGCCTGACGCTGCCTTGCCTGACCTTCGCGCTGGCCATCGACCGCGTGCTGAACGGCGTGACGCGTCCGTTCTTCGGCTGGATCTCCGACAAGATCGGCCGCGAACCGACCATGTTCATCGCCTTCCTGCTGGAGGCCTTCGGCATCCTGGCGCTCTACCACTGGGGCCACAACCCGTGGGCATTCATGATTCTCACCGGCCTGGTGTTCTTCGCCTGGGGCGAGATCTACAGCCTGTTCCCGTCCACCTCGGCGGACACCTTCGGTTCGAAGTTCGCCGCGGCCAACGCCGGCATGCTCTACACCGCCAAGGGCACGGCCTCGCTGCTGGTGCCGGTTTCCGCGTGGCTGGCGGCCACGACCGGCGGCTGGTATTCGGTGTTCGTGCTCGCCGCAGTGATGAACTTCATCACCGCTTTCATGGCGATGTGGGTGCTACGCCCGATGCGCCGCAAGTTCATGGAACAGTAAGACGATCCGCGCATCTTCGCGCTGTCTCCGATGCCGCCTCGTCCGCGAGGCGGCTTTTTTTGCCCGCGCCCCGCGCATCGGTGCGGAACATGACCCGGCGTCACCGCGCAAACGATTGAGAGGGCAGGCGCGGACTGCTAATTTTTCCGGCTCCGTCCGTCCGGCGGACGGACACCCGCCATGGGTCATTGGGAGGGAGCCATGATTCAGGTGCGTTACGCCGGCTTCTGGAGACGGCTCGGCGCCACCGTGCTCGACGGGCTGTTGCTGCTGCTCATCGTGCGGCCGGTGCTCATCGCCATCTACGGTCCCGTGTATCTGGATTCTCCCTTCTGGCAACCGGTCGGCATCTGGGATGCGCTGCTGAGCTATGCGCTGCCGGCGCTGGCCATGGTGCTGTACTGGCGCGCCTATCAGGCCACGCCGGGCAAGATGGTCTGGTCGGTGCGCATCGTCGACGCCGACACCGGCGCGCCGCCCAGCATGCGCCAACTGCTGCTGCGCGGCTGCGGCTACGTGCTCTCGGCGCTGCCGTTGGGACTGGGTTTTCTGTGGATCGGCATCGACCGCAAGAAGCAGGGCTGGCACGACAAGCTGGCCAACACCATGGTGATCCGCTAGGCGGCCGCCATGGGCGATAATGGCGCATGCCCGAACTGTCTTTCACCGAACCCTACCGCGACTTCGAACTGCGAGGCTGGGAGCGCGCCGCGGCGCGCTACGGCGATTCCTTCGAGCGCGCGACGCTGCCTTTCGTCGAGCCGCTGCTCGGCGCGCTCGGCCTCGCGGCCGGCATGGGGCTGCTGGATCTCGCCTGCGGCACGGGGCGTCTGAGCGCCGCCGCGCGCGACCGCGGCGCATGGGTGGCCGGCGCGGATTTCGCCCACAACATGCTTCTGCAGGCGCGTGCGGCAGGCGTGCCGCTCGTGCGCGCCGACGCCGAAAGGCTGCCGTTTCGCGACGCGGCTTTCGACGCCGTCGCCATCAACTTCGGCGTGCACCACTTTCCCTATCCCTTGCGGGCGCTCGCCGAGGCGCACCGCGTGCTGCGCCCGGGCGGGCGGCTCGCGTTCACCGTCTGGCAGTCGCCCGAGATCAACCCGACGCAGAAGCTGGTGTTCGACGCCATCCGCGCGCTGGGCGGCGGCCGCCCCGAGCTGCCCCCGCCGCCGGGCGGCGGCGTCACCGATGCCGCGGCCTGTCGTCGCCTGCTGCACATGGCCGGCTTCGCCGAGGGCTCGATCACCATCGAAGCGGTGCAGGCGCCGCTGGAATTCGCCTCCGGCCGCGCGCTGGTGGAAATGCTGCGCCGGGGCACGGTGCAGACGGCGGCGGTGATCGACGCGCAGCCGGATTACGAGGCGCTGGTCGCGGAAGTGGAACGGGGCATCGAACGCTATCGTGACGGCGCGACGCTGCGCGTGCCGGCGCAGGCGCTGCTCGCCCGCGCCGTGCGCGCCTAGAGCCATTTGGCGCGGCGGAAGCGGTAGAAGAGGTAGGCGTCGATGACCGCCATGGCGGCCAGCGCCATGGGATAGCCGTAGCGCCAGTCCAGTTCCGGCATGTGCGAGAAGTTCATGCCGTAAATGCCGGCGATCATGGTCGGCACGGCGACCAGCGCGGCGTAGGAGGCGAGCCGCTTGGTGACTTCGCTCTCCTGGATGGTGAGCAGCGACAGGTTGACCGAGATCGCCGTCGTCACCATTTCGCGCAGGCTGTCGATGGACTGGTCGAGCCGCGTGAGATGGTCGTACACGTCGCGGAAATAGTCGCTCAGGCCCGCGGCGATGTGCGGCACGCGGCCGCCGAAGAGTTTGCCCGTGGCGTCGAGCAGTCCGCTGGTGGCGTGCTTGAGCACCATGAGCTTCTGCTTGAGGTCGTAGAGCGCTTCGATGTGGTCGCGCCCCGCCTGGCCGGAGAAGATGCGGTCCTCGATGCCTTCCAGCTCGGTCTGCAGCATTTCCAGCACCGGGAAGTAGCGGTCCACCACCGCGCCAATGAGCGGTGAAAGCAGGCAGGGGGACCCGGGGGCAACCAGTCCCGGTTCGCGTTCAACGCGGGAAGGCAGTCCGGCAAGACGGACG
>QGUL01000363.1 GCA_003242425.1 Pseudomonadota bacterium
GCCGTCACCGGGCCGCAGGCCTCCAGCCGGCTGCGCACGATTTCGCGCAGCGCAGCGTCGCGTTCCGGAACTTCGGCGAGCAGCGGCGCATCGCCCTCCGCTTTTATATGTGGAAACAGCGCGCGCATTTCGTGCAGCCGCTCGGCCGCCACCCATAGCCGCTCGCTCGCGGGCTGCATGCACACGGCACGGCGTGCCTGCCGCAATTCGCCCAGCCATGCGACGGCGGCTGCTTCCCGTACCTCTGCTTCGGTAAGAAAGCCGTGCACCACCAGCGCGTCGTGCAGCTCGTCGGCATTCGCCGCTGCAGGCTGCATTTCGATACGCACCTGCTCGATCGCGCCGGGATCGAGGCGTCCGTACTCGGCCGCCGTCTGCGGTTCGTACACGCCCGCCGTACGGACCGTCCGCGTGCGCCGCTCCTCCGCCGCGCCGTCGTCGAGGAACGCGTAGGGTCGCGCGTTGAGGATCGATTCCGACAGCGGCGACGGCGCCGTGAGATCGCGGCAGACGATCTCCACGTCCCCGGCTTCGATCCGCCGCAGCAGCGCGATGAGACCGTCCACATCCATCACTTCGTGCAGGCAGTCGTCGAGGGTCTGCTGCACCAGCGGATGATCGGGCACTTCGCGTTCGCCCGGCAGGTTGTCCTGGCAGGCGAGCGCGTCGGGAAAGGCGTGGGTGAGCAGATCCTCCGCATCGCTGCGCTGCCATTGCGGCGGCACGCGCTTGCCGCCCCGGTTGCGCGCGACCGCGAGCGCGATCGAGGCCGCCCAGCGCCAGCGCGTGCCGAACATCGGCGCCTGCAGCACCGCCTGCACCAGCACGTCGCGCGCGGTCTTGGAATTGAGATAGCCCTTCACTTCCTCCAGCGGGAAGCTGTGGGTGGGACCGAGCGAGAGCACCAGCGAATCGTCCAGCGCCGCCGCCTGCAGCTCGAAGTTGAACTGGCGGCAGAAGCGCTTGCGCAGCGCCAGCCCCCAGGCGCGGTTGATGCGCGCGCCGAGCGGCGCATGGACGACGAAATGGGTGTCGCCCACTTCGTCGAAGAAGCGCTCGAAGACGATGCGTTCCTGCGTCGGCAGCACGCCGAGCGCCGCGCGCGCGGCGCCGTAGTAATTCGCCAGTTGCTGCGCGGCGGGCTCGCTCAATCCGAACTCGCGCCGCAGCCATTGTTCGCAGGCGGCGACGCCGCCTTCGGCGAGCACCGCGTCCGCACGCTCGCGCAAACGCGAGACCGCGCGCGAAAGCTCCGCGCTGCGCGCCGGCGCTTCGCCGAGCCAGAAGGGCATGCTGGGCGGCAGTCCCTTGGCATCCTCGACGTACACGCGCCCGGTCTCGATCTTGAGGATGCGGTAGGAGGTGTTGCCCAGTTGCACGACGTCGCCGGGCAGGCTCTCGAAGGCGAAGTCCTCGTTCAGGGTGCCGATGCGCACGCCCTCGGGCACCAGCTCGACGTCGGAATCGAACTGGTCCGGAATGGTGCCGGCATTGGTCACCGCCACCAGTTTCGCGCCGCGCCGTGCGCGCAGCCTGCGGTTGACGGCATCGTAGTGCAGCAGCGCGCCGCGCCGGCCGCGCCGCGTGGCGTAGCCTTCCGCCAGCATGCGCACGATTTCCTCGAAACGTTCGAGCGCGAGCTCGCGATAAGGCAAGGCACGCTTGTAAACGGCATACAGCTCGTCGAGCGCCCACTCGCGACAGCAGACTTCGGCCACGATCTGCTGCGCCAGCACGTCGAGCGGCTGCCGCGGGATCTCCACGCGGTCGAGCTCGCCGCGCTGCACGCAGTCGAGCAGCGCCACGCATTCGGCCAGATCGTCGGTAGAGATGGGAAACAGCCGGCCCTTGGGTTTGGCGCGCACCGCGTGGCCGGAGCGTCCGACGCGCTGCAGGAAGGCGTTGATCGAACGCGGCGAACCGATCTGGCAGACCAGGTCCACGTCGCCGATATCGATGCCGAGCTCGAGCGACGCTGTCGCGACCAGCGCCTTCAACTGCCCGTGCTTGAGCCGCTGTTCCGCGCGCAGCCGATGCTCGCGCGCCAGACTGCCGTGATGGGCGGTGACGTTCTCCTCGCCGATACGATCGGCCAGATGCCGCGCCACGCGCTCTGCCTGACGGCGCTGGTTGACGAAGATCAGCGTGGTGCGGTGCGCGTTCACCAGCTCGGCGAGGCGGTCGTACGTCTCCTGCCACACTTCGGTCGCCATCACGGCGGACAGCGGCGAGCGCGGCACTTCGAGCGCGAGGTCGCGTTCGCGCACGTGACCGGTATCGACGATCTCGCAGTCCGCATGGCGCGCGCCCGTCAGAAGCTGTGCCATGGTTTCGACGGGTTTCTGCGTCGCCGACAGGCCGATGCGCTGCGGCGGCCGCGCGCACAGCGCTTCCAGCCGTTCGAGCGTCAGCGCGAGATGCGCGCCGCGCTTGCTGCCGGCGACGGCGTGCAGCTCGTCGACGATGACGCTGCGCGTCGATTTGAGCATCTCGCGGCCGGCATCCGAGGTGAGCAGGATGTAGAGCGATTCCGGCGTCGTGACGAGGATGTGCGGCGGCGTGCGGCGCATGCGGTTGCGCTCGGCGCTCGGGGTATCGCCGGTCCGCACCGCCGTGCGGATGTCGCAGGCGGTGGCGAG
>QGUL01000364.1 GCA_003242425.1 Pseudomonadota bacterium
TGGGGCGGGCGAGGAGCCGTAACTCTTGCGGGGGGCTTTTTGCCCTTTCCGGCCGGGGGCCCGCCCCCGGGGGGGCGGAAAGGAGGACGAAGGCTGGCGGGTCCGCAAGGACGGCACGCGCGTGCCCGTGCAGCTCACCTGTTCGGCCTGGCGCACCGGCGAGGGCCGCTTCGTCACCCTGGTCGTGCGCGACGTCAGGATGCGCCGCGAGGCCGAGGCGGCCTTGCGGCGGATGAACGAGGAACTGGAACGCCGCGTTGCCGAACGCACCGCCGAATTGCAGCGCACGCTCGACGAGTACGAGCGGGCAGACCAGTTCCGGCGCTCGGTGATGGAAAACGCGGTCGTGGGACTGCTCACCCTCGACCGCGAGGGGCGGGTGACGACCGCCAACAAGGTCTTCTGCGAAATTTCCGGCTACGGCGAGGAGGAGCTGCACAACCGGCACTGGTCCATGCTCACCAGCGCGTCGGAGGGCGAACGGCTGATGCCGGAGGCGAGGCGCGTGGTGCGCGAGCGCCATACCATCAGTAATTTCGAGATCGAGCTGATCCGCAGGGACGGGCGGGCGGTGTGCGTGATGTTCGGCGCCAATCCGCTCATCGTCCACGGGGAGGTGGTGGGTTCGGTGGTGGCGGTGATGGACATCACCGAGCGCAAGCGCGCCGAGGCGCAGGTGCGCCGTTTCAACGCCGAGCTGGAACAGCGGGTGGCCGAACGCACGGCGGAACTGAAGGCCGCCAACGAGGAAATGGAGTCCTTCACCTATTCGGTGTCGCACGACCTGCGCGCGCCCTTGCGCCACATCGACGGCCACGTGCAGATGCTGTTGGAGGAAGATCTGGAACGGCCACGCGGGGGGGGGCCCCCCCGGGCCGACCCCGACGCCCTCGGGGGCCTGCCAATGGGGCCGCTCATAGACGCCCTGCTGCGTTTCCCGCGCGTGGGCAAGAGCGCGCTGCGCAAGACGCCCGTGGACATGAACGTCCGGGTGGCGCGCGCCCGCCAGCTCGTCGCCGGCGAGCCGCAGGCCGCTCAGGTGTAGGGGCAGGTGGGTGCGCTGCCGACCGTCGCATGCGACGAACACCTCATGGAACAGGTCTGGGTCAACCTGCTCGCGAACGCGCTCAAATATTCGAGCAAGTGTCCGGTGGCGCGGATCGGGGTCGACGCCGGGCGGGGGGACGGGACCTGGGTCTTCCGGGTGCGGGACAACGGCGTGGGCTTCGACATGCGCTACGCAGACAAGCTGTTCAAGGTCTTCGAGCGCCTGCACAGCGGGGAATTCAGCGGCACCGGCATCGGGCTGGCCACCGTGCAGCGTATCGTGTCCCGCCACGGCGGACGCGTATGGGCGGAAGCCCGGCCCGGCGAAGGGGCGACGTTCTATTTCAGCCTGCCGGCCGACTGAACGCCGCGGCGCACTTGCCTTCCCGCCTGCGCTGTCCTACTTTCGGCGCTTTGGATTTCGTTCACCCGGAGCGCAACCATGGCGACCATCCGCCAGGAAGACTTCATCCAGAGCATCGCCGACGCCTTTCAGTTCATCTCCTACTACCACCCCGCCGATTTCATCCGCGCCATGAGCGCGGCCTACGAGCGCGAGCAGTCGCCCGCGGCGAAGGACGCGATCGCGCAAATCCTGGTCAATTCGCGCATGTGCGCCGAAGGCCATCGGCCGATCTGCCAGGACACGGGCATCGCCGTGGTCTTCCTGAAGATCGGCATGGACGTGCGCTGGGAGGCCGACATGTCGGTGGAGGACATGGTCAACGAAGGCGTGCGGCGCGCCTATCTCGCGCCGGACAACGTGCTGCGCGCCTCGGTGCTGGCCGACCCGGCCTTCACGCGCAAGAACACGCGCGACAACACGCCCGCAGTCATCCACATGAACGTGGTGCCGGGCGACAAGGTCGAGGTCATCGTCGCGGCCAAGGGCGGCGGCTCCGAGAACAAGGCCAAGTTCAAAATGCTGGTACCTGCCGACGACCTGGTCGAATTCGTGCTGCAGCAGGTGCCGGAAATGGGCGCGGGCTGGTGTCCGCCCGGCGTGCTGGGCATCGGCATCGGCGGCACGGCGGAGAAGGCCACCCTGCTCGCCAAGGAAGCGCTGATGGAGCCGATCGACATGCACGAGCTCAAGGCGCGCGGGCCGCAGAACAAGCTCGAGGAACTGCGCATCGAGCTCTACGACAAGATCAACGCGCTCGGCATCGGTGCGCAGGGCCTGGGCGGCCTCACCACCGTGCTCGACGTGAAGATCAAGGACTACCCGACGCACGCCGCTTCCAAGCCCGTTGCGATCATCCCGAACTGCGCCGCGACGCGGCATGCGCATTTCGTGCTCGACGGCAGCGGTCCGGCGAAGCTGGAGCCGCCCAGCCTCGATCTGTGGCCCAAGCTCGATTACGCCGCGCCGGAAGGCGCGAAACGCGTCAACCTCGACACCGTCACGCGCGAGGAGATCGCGACCTGGAAAGCCGGCGACCGGCTGCTGCTGTCCGGCAAGCTGCTCACCGGTCGCGACGCGGCGCACCGGCGTCCCGCCGAGCTGATCCACGCGGGGGACCGCGTGCCGTGCGTTTCCGCCAACCGCCTCATCTACACCGTCGGCCCGGCCGCCCGGG
>QGUL01000365.1 GCA_003242425.1 Pseudomonadota bacterium
GTGTGGCGGTGTTTGCCCTGGGTTTTCGCCCGGCACCGCCTGTAACGCCGGAAGTGCTGCCCGATCCGGTCGAGACGCCCGTGCTGACGCCGGCCGTGGTGGGGCTGCTCGCGCAGACGGAACCAAAGCCCGCCGTGGATCCGGATATCGCGCCGTATCTGCACGGCTTCGCGGGCTGGGAGGCGGAAATCCAGATCGTCTGGCGTTCGGGCATCGGCGACAGCGAAAGAATCGATATCGGGCGCGCGCGAGCGGTGCTCGAAGCGCTGCCGCCGGTTTCGATCGAGGCGCTGCCTTTGCCCCGGCGCGTCGCCATCGCCTGGCTGAACGGCAGGTTGCAGGAGAAGCGCGCCACGCTGCCGGACCTCAGCGACGTGGAAGGCGATACGCAGCCAGAGACGGAGGAAGACGGCGCGTACCGCGTTCTGGCCCGGCGTGCAGGCGTGTGGGCGCTTGTCCCGATTACCGCGGTCCGGCCTGGCGAAGTCATCGTCATTCCCAGCGAGTGGGGTGGCTGCGATCAGTACGGCTTTGCGCCGGATTTCGCAAAGTCCGTCGAAGATCTGGGCGAGGTGGCTCATCTGGAGAGCCGTCGGCGCCCCGTCGGGGTATTTTCCGTTGAGCGCTTGAGTGCCGCGCTGCCGGACGAGGGCCTGCGCGAGCAGATCGTCGAGGCCCTGAAGGAGGTCCTGAAAGGCCTTCGAGAGGAAGCGATCACCGTCAAGGAAGCGGCGACGAAGTTCTGCGAGACGCTCGACGGCGCTGCAGGGAACCTGCCCGATGCGCTGCAAAGGCTTTGCCGTGCGCTGCGGCCCGATGGACAGCGGAACGGTTTCATTGCCGACGTCCTGAACGACGGAGACGAACCGTTCGGGCTCGTGCTGTTCGGCCGCCGCCCGACGATCGAGGACTTCGGCGACGAGGACACGGCGTTGCAGCGTACGGTGCCGGTGTCGCTGGTCGAACATTCGTGGGGCGTCGAGGCGTTTGCGCGCAGGCTCGCGTCTGGCGTCGGCTTGCCCCGCGAACTCGTGGAGACCCTTGCCTTGTCCGGCAAGGTGCACGACATCGGCAAGGCGGAACCGCGCTATCAGTTGCTGCTGGGCGGAACGAGCGCCGCACCGCTTGCGAAGAGCGATGCCGGCATGGGCGTCCGGCCGCTGGTGCCGATCGGAGAGCGACACGAGTGCTATTCGGTCGGGCTGCTCGACCAGAACCCGCAGCTGCTCGCCGAGGCGCGCGATCCGGCCTTGGTGCGGCATCTGGTCGGCAGCCACCATGGCCGGGGCCGCGCGTGGCAGCCGGTGCGCGAGGACGCCGGTGTGGACTTCACGCTCGAGTTCGAGGGCAGGACATTGCGTTTTTCCGGAGCGCCGAACCTGAGCGCGGTAGATAGCGGCTGGGCAGAGCAATTTGCCGAACTCAACAGGCGCTATGGGCCTTGGGGGCTCGCGTACCTGGAAACGCTGCTGCGTCTGGCGGACCATCGCCGTTCGGAGTTCGAGGTGCTCAACCGTTCTGAGGAGGAGGGACAAGCGTGAACCACACGATCGAACTGCCGGGGCTGATCGGCAGCACCCCGCTGGGGGCGATGGCGGCGTTCGGCCTGATCCGCGTGCTGTCCCAGAACGGCGTGCCGGCGCGGTTGCGCTGGAAAGAGGCGGACGACTGGGTCGCCGTGGTCGAAAGCGAGCTGCGGGACAGTCAAAGCCTCATACGCTGGCTCGGCGAGTGGATCAAGACCAGGCCGACGTCCGACCTGAGCTGGACGGAAGGGGACGTCCGGGTCGAGCCGCGGGTTTACCGTGCAGCGCTTGCCAAAGCGGTGGACAGCGATCCGCATCTCGCATCATTCCTTGCGGCGCTCGCGGCGGACGGTGCGGTCGACAAGTCGAAGGGGCTGATCAAGCCCTGTGCGTTCTACATGGCGTCGGGTCGAATGAGCTTTCTAGGGAACCTTCGCCAGGTTCTTGGCGCCATTAGAGAGGCTGCCGAAGAGCGGTGGACGGAGGCGTTACTCGGGCCCTGGGCGTACGGGACAGCTTTGCACAGCCTGGGCTGGGATCCGGCAGGGGAGCGCGTTTATGCGCTCAGGAGTCGCGCGCCGACCAGCGAAAAGGCCCGCTGCGTGGCTGGAGCAGTGTGGCTTGCCTACGAGGCCTTGCCGTACTTTCCGGCGCTGTCCCGTGACGGCCGGGAAGAGACAGCGGGTTTCTACCGCAGCAACGATCGCCGGACGTGGCGCTGGCCGCTGACGAGCGTCGGCGTCGGCGCGGAGCCACTGAGGCTGCTCTTGCAGAGACACTGGGGCGAAACGGACTCCTTACCGGGTGGCGTATGCGCCGTGTACGAAAGCGAGCGTTTCGAATTCGGCCAGGGATACGCCGTTTTTCGTCCCGCAAGACGCGTCGCGTAATGGAGTAAGCAGGGCCGGCGGTAGCCGGCCCTGCCATATCGTGCATGCTACCGGCTTAAGTGTATGGCCGAGCACGTCTATACGCGCACCTGGATCGCTCGAGCCGCAGAACGCCGTGCCGATTCAGAAATGGCGCGGCGGGGCGAGGGGGCTGGTGATCCGGGGTTCTGTGCCACGGCCTCCTTGAAGGTGTCTCTTATACACATTT
>QGUL01000366.1 GCA_003242425.1 Pseudomonadota bacterium
TGCCGTCCTTGCGTACCGCTTCGACGTCGTACAGCTTCTCGACGCCGCCGGTCGCGTCGCCCTGCACGAAAGCGGCATAAGCCGCCCGCGATCGTTCCCGCTCCTCGGCCGGCCCCAGGACGAACAGATCCTTGCCCAGCAGTTCCTCCGCGGGGTAGCCGTAGAGCCGCTCGGCGGCGCGATTGCAGTAGATGATGCGCCCCTGTTCGTCGGCGGTGATGATCGCGTCCTGCGCGTTGTCCGCCGCCGCGCTGAACTGGGCCTGCGAAGCCTGCATGCGCGTCTGCGCCCGGTCTGCTGCCGATACCGCCGCCGCACGCGACAGCGCCAGCCCGCGCGCCAGGAAGAACAGGATGAGGCTCGCCGGCATCCCGACCAGCCAGATCAGCCATTCGTCGCGCCGGTGGTACAGGGATTCGAACGCGGCGCTGGTCGCGAACGCCAGCGTCCACGGCGTGCCGCCGACATGGATGAGGGCGCTGCGTTCGTAGCGCGGCAGATGATCGAGCGGGGAAGGATCGAAACGCTGCGCGCTGTCGTAGAGCAGCGTCCCGGCGTCGCGCCGCGTCCCGTCGTAGATCCGCAGCGTCAGCAGCGCCCGGCTTTCGCCGCCGATGAAATCCTCCAGGAAACGGGACAGGGTGTTGGCACTGAAGACGAAAGCCACCAGCCGCGCTTCGCGCTGGTCGACCGTCGGCGGTACCCCGCCGCCCGCATAGACGGGCAGGAACATCACGAAACCGGCCTCGTCGCCGCCGGGCAACTGCACTTTCCGGCTGATGGCGAGACGCCCTTCGCGGCCGGCGCGGCGCATCGCCGCCTGCAGCTCGGCATCGGACCACATGTCGAAACCGAGCACGTCCTCTCCCGGCGGCGGTTCGAGATAGGTGACGGGAAATTGCAGCGGACGCTCGCCCGGGGGATGGATGTCGTAATCGGCGCGGCCGAGTTCGCGCATGGCTTGAAGATAGAGCGCGCGGTCCTCGGCCCTCACCCGCGTCGCCAGGCCGATGGTATGCAGCCCGGCGTAGTCCCGGGCATTGACGTTCTCCAGGTAGCGCTGCCACTCGGTCTCGGTGATGAACGCGCCGCCCGCCAGATGCCCGCGCGCGCCGCGCATCAGGCTCTCGTGCAGATTGACGCGTTCCTGGATGGCTGCGATCGCCTGCCCGGTTTCGTATTCGAAGCGCAGATGTGCGCGTTCCTCGTTGCGCGCGGCGGCCATACGCCAGACCGCGCCGGTCAGGAACAGGGAAAGCAGCAGCACCAGCCAGGGGGTGCCGGAACGACGCGCCCATCCCGCACGACGACCTGCCGGCATATCCGGCCGCCGCTGCGATTCACCGGTCTGCACTGTCGTCCCCGCCTCGCCCTCCGGCAGCGTCAAAGGCTGCGTTCACCTCGCATCGTCCGCGCTTCGCGGCGACGCGCCGTTCCGTTTGTGTTATGCGCGCCGCGTGTGCTCGCATGCAATGTCCGAAGGATCAACGCAGGGCAAAAAAAGAAGGGCGCCGAAGCGCCCTTCCCGCAAATGCATTGCGCATCTCAGCGTTTTTCGATCACGCCGCAGGCGAGGCGGCCGCCCGCGTTGCCGGTCGGCTGGCTGCGGTAATCGTCCGGCTGGGCGTGCACGATCACCGCCTTGCCGAGGATCGCCGTCTCGCCCTCCGACACCGTCATGCCGCCGAGATCGAAGCTGAACGTCGCCCTGCCGTCGGCATTGGCACGCAGGTTCGGCATGTCGCCCGCATGACGGCCGCCCGGCACCAGATGGCCGTGCTCCTTCTTCAGCGGATTGAAGTGTCCGCCGGCGCTGGTGGCGTCCGGCGCACTGCAATCGCCTTTCTCGTGCACGTGGAAGCCGTGCTCGCTGTTCGGCTTCAGGCCGCTCACTTCGCCGCTCACGCGCACCTTGTCGCGCAGCTGCACGAACTTCACGGTCCCTTTGGTCTGACTGCCCGCGGTCGGCTGCAGGACGGCCTGCGCGGCCGGGCCTTCGTGCCCGGCGGTCGCGCAACCGGCCAGCACGAAGGCCGCCAACGTGATTGCCCATGGTCTGCTCATATCCACCCTTCTTGTCGGTCAGTGATGAACGGAGCAGGCCAGGGCCGAAGCTTCAGTTGCCGGACGCCTGCGCCGCGGAGGCGGGCGCATTCGCCCCGCCCTTGGCCTGCAGGTTGCGCCGGTAGTTCTCCGCGGCGCGATCCTGCGCCTTCGCTAGCAATTCGGCGGCCCGTTTCGCGTCCTCTGCCGCCTTGGCCTTCTTGGCCTCGGCGGCGGCCTGCTCTTCGGGCGTGGGCGGCGGCAGCTTCGCCAGCGCAGGCGTCGCGACCGCCATGGCCAGCATCAACAGCAGCGTACGCATGTCTCCTCCTCCTTGCTCGGACTTCAGGCCTGTGTGCCCGGCGCCGCTCCGGGCTGTCCGGACGGCGCCTTGGGCGTCACGTGCGGCGGGATGCCGGCCGAAGGAACGCGGCCGGCCTTCACGTCCTCGTACCAGTAGTAGTGATGCTCCTTGGCCCAGGCGGCCGCCTCCTCGCCGGCGCCAATGGCTTTGAAGGACCCCTTCACCCCAACCGGGCCCATGCAGATGTGGCCGAACCCCCGCGCCTAACAAACAAATG
>QGUL01000367.1 GCA_003242425.1 Pseudomonadota bacterium
GGTGGCGAACTCCTTAACAACGCCCACCAGAACCAGGAGGTGTATGCGCGTTACGGTCATCCGGTGTTCGGCGACGAGATCGGCGGTTTTGCGGGTCCCCTCGCCGGCCTGCACGCGGGACTGAAGCGCGCCGCGCGGCCCTACGTGCTGACGGTGCCCTGCGATTCGCCCTTCCTGCCCATGGACCTGCAGGCGCGTCTCCATCGCGCCGCGACCGAGGCGAATGCCGACCTTGCGGTAGCCAAGACCGGCGACCAGCCGCATCCGGTGTTCGCGCTGGTGCGCACGGCGGTACTGCCGCACCTGGAAGCTTTTCTGCAAAACGGCGGGCGCAAGATCGACACCTGGTACGCCACGCTCAAGGTCGTCGAAGTGCCTTTCGACGACGAGGCCGAGGCCTTCAGCAACATCAACACACGCGAGGAACTGCGCGAGCACGAACAGCGCGCATGACGCACAGCAACGGTGACGCCATGAACGACATCAAAAAGAAAATCATCAGCTGCATGGACGATTACGACCCCGACGCGCTCACGGTCGAGAAGGCGCGCGAAGCCATTCTCGCCTGTCTCTCGCCCATCGAGGGCGTGGAGCGCGTCGCGGTGCGCAGCAGCCTGGGCCGCATCCTGGCCGAAGACGTGATCTCCCCCATCGACGTGCCTGCGCACGACAACTCGGCGATGGACGGCTATGCGCTGCGCGGCGCGGACCTGAAGCCGGATTGCGAGACGCGCCTGCGCGAAGTGGGCGTGGCCTACGCCGGCCGCGCCTACGAAGGCGAAGTGAAGCCCGGCGAGTGCGTGCGCATCATGACCGGCGCGGTCATGCCGCGCGGCACCGACACGGTGGTCATCCAGGAAGTGGTGGACCGCGACGGCGACGTCGTGATCGTGCCGCCGGGCGAAAAGCCGGGCCAGAACGTCCGCAGCGCGGGCGAAGACCTCGCCTCTGGCAAACCGGCGCTTAAGGCGGGCACCCTGGTACGTCCCGCAGAGCTGGGCCTGATGGCCTCGCTCGGCATGGCGGAAGTGGCGGTGCGGCGCCGCCTGCGCGTGGCCTTCTTCTCCACCGGCGACGAGCTCGCCTCGGTGGGTTCGGTGCTGAAGGAAGGCGAGGTCTACGACTCCAACCGCTACACGCTCTACGGCATGCTCGCGCGCATGGGGGCGGAGCTGATCGACATGGGCGTGGTGCGCGACGACCGCGCGAGTCTGGAGCAGGCGTTCCTGCAGGCGAGCGCGCACGCCGACGTGGTCATCACTTCCGGCGGCGTCTCGGTGGGCGAAGCGGATTACACGCGCGAACTGCTGGAGCGCCTCGGCGAAGTGCTGTTCTGGAAAATCGCCATGAAACCGGGACGGCCGATGGCCTTCGGCCGGATCGGCAAAGCCTGGTTCTTCGGCCTGCCCGGAAACCCGGTCGCGGTGATGGTGACCTTCTATCAGTTCGTGCGCGACGCGCTCTTCACGCTCGCGGGCCGCGGCGGCGATTTCCGCGTGCCGCTTTTGCAAGTGCCCTGTGCCAGCGCGATGCGCAAACGCCCCGGCCGCACCGAATTCCAGCGCGGCATCCTGTACTGCGAGGGCGGCCGCTGGCAGGTGCGCGTCACCGGCTCGCAAGGCTCGGGCGTGTTGCGCTCCATGTCGGAAGCGAATTGTTTTATCGTGCTGGAACACGAGCGCGGCAGCGTGCAACCGGGCGAACTGGTGAGCGTGCAGGTGATGGACGGTCTGGTCTAGACCGCGCTTCGCACCGCCGTCCCGCGTCCGTCAATCCGTCCGCTTCCCTTTCGCTGCCGCATCGCTCCCACGCGATGCGCCGTCCGCCACTTCCGCGATGCGCGCGCAGGCGAGCACCAGCGCCACCGGGTCCACCGGTTTGGCGATGTGCAACTGGAATCCCGCCATGAGCGCGCGCCGCCGGTCCTCCTCCCGGGCGAACGCGGTCAGCGCGATCGCCGGCGTGCGGCCGCCCGCGTCGGGGGGAAGCGCCCGCACTTCGCTGATGAAGCGGTAGCCGTCCTTGCCCGGCATGCCGATATCGCTCACCACCAACTGCGGCCGGGCGCGCTTGAGGCACTCCAGGCCTTCGTCGGCATTGGAAGCGACGAGCACCTCGGCATCGTATTCGGCGAGGATGCGGCGCAACAGCATGCGCGCATCCGGTTCGTCGTCCACGATCAGTACCTTCAGTCCGGCAAGCGAAGGCGCTTCGCTTTCGCTGACCGCGTCCGCGGGTTGCGCCGCGTCCGCGCTCTCGCGCTGCGGCGCCGGCGTGGAAGCCACGGCCGGGATGGGCAAGTGCACGGTGAAGGTGGCCCCCTGTCCCTCGCCCGGGCTCTCGGCGCGTATACGTCCGCCGTGCATCTCCACCAGGCTCTTCACGATCGAAAGCCCCAGGCCAAGGCCACCGTGCTTGCGCGTGGTGGAACTGTCGAACTGGCGGAAGCGGTCGAAGATGAAGGGCAGGAAACTGGACGGAATGCCGCTGCCGTTGTCCGCCACGCTCACCATCAGTTCGCTGCCCTCCTGACGCAGCGTCACCCGCACGCGGCCGCCCGCGGGCGTGAACTTGATGGCATTGGTGAGCAGGTTCCACAGCACCTGCAGCAGGTGCTG
>QGUL01000368.1 GCA_003242425.1 Pseudomonadota bacterium
ATGCGCCTGGCCTTCTCCACGTCCTTGTCGGCCACCATGGTGATGCGGATCTCGCGGCCGGCGCGGCGGGAGATTTCGGCGCGGTTGCGCTTGAGCACGTTCCAGGTGCCGCCGCCGACGGTGCCGT
Organism: Pseudomonadota bacterium; assembly: GCA_003242425.1. Classification (GTDB taxonomy): domain Bacteria; phylum Pseudomonadota; class Gammaproteobacteria; order Burkholderiales; family SG8-39; genus ZC4RG42. Next base: position 128 of record QGUL01000368.1, read on the forward strand.
TGCCGAGCAGTCCTACGCTGATGGGTTTCATTGTCCGTTGTCCTACAACTGTTTCTTGAACGCGAAGGAGGCGATGCGCATGCCTTCGCGGAAATAAAAGCGGTGCGCGTCGTGGCGCTGCGTCCCCGAGTCGAGCGCGAAGACCCGGCAGCCCAGTTGCCGCGCCTTGTCCTGCAGATAGGCGAAAAGCGCCTTGCCGATGCCGGTGGAGCGCAGCTCAGCGTCGGTGACGAGGTCGTCGACGTAGAACTTGCGCCCGTCGGCGGTGTTCTCGTACACACGGTACACCGCGACGCCCGCGACCCGGTCGTTCAGCAGGGCGACGCTCATGCGCGCGCCGCCCGCGAACACGCGCTCCATCTTGGCGACGTAGTCGCTCGGCAGCTCGGTGCGCAGTTGCCGGTGCACGGCCTCTGCTGCCTGAAGCAGCGTGACGTCCGTCACCTTGCCGTCGGCGTCCGTCACGTCCGCGAACTTCATGCGTAGCGGCGGCGGTAGCTGTCCAGGAAGCGCGCCAGGCGGCCGATGGCCTCGGTGAGGTCGTCGGCGTTGGGCAGGAAGACGATGCGCATGTGGTCCGGATGCGGCCAGTTGAAGCCGGTGCCCTGCACCACCAGCACTTTCTCCTGTTCCAGCAGCTCGAGGATGAATTCCTGATCGTTGACGATCGGATAGACCTTCGGGTCGAGCCGCGGGAAGAGGTACAGCGCTGCCTGCGGCTTGACGCACGTGACGCCGGGAATGTCGGTGAGCAACTGGTAGGCGAGATCGCGCTGGCGCGCGAGCCGCCCGCCCGGCGCGACCAGGTCCTTGATGCTCTGGTAGCCGCCCAGCGCGGTCTGCACGGCGTACTGGCCGGGCACGTTGGCGCACAGGCGCATCGAGGCGAGGATGTTGAGGCCTTCGATGTAGTCGGAGGCGTGATGCTTGGCGCCGGAGATGACCATCCAGCCGGTACGGTAGCCGCAGGCGCGGTAGTTCTTCGACAGACCGTTGAAGGTCACGAACAGCACGTCGTCGGCGAGCGAGGCGATCGAGGTGTGGGTAAGACCGTCGTACACGGTCTTGTCGTACATCTCGTCGGCGTAAACGATGAGCTGGTGCTGGCGGGCGATCTCGATGATCTCCTGCAGCAGATCGACCGGATAAAGCGCCCCGGTCGGGTTGTTCGGGTTGATGATGACGATCGCGCGGGTGCGCGGCGTGATCTTGGCGCGGATGTCGGCCAGATCGGGCAGCCAGCCCGCGCCCTCGTCGCAGATGTAGTGGCGCGGCGTGCCGCCGGCGAGCGACACGGCGGCGGTCCAGAGCGGATAGTCCGGCGCGGGGATAAGCACCTCGTCGCCGTTGTCGAGCAGGCCCTGCATGGCCATGACGATCAGCTCGGAGACGCCGTTGCCGATGATGATGTCATCGAGCGTGACGCCGGGGATGCCCTTCTCCTGGCAGTACTGCATGATCGCCTTGCGCGCCGAGAACAGCCCCTTGGAGTCGGAGTAGCCCGAGGCGTTGGGCAGGTTCTTGATGACATCCTGGACCATTTCCTCGGGGGCGTCGAAGCCGAACGGGGCGAGGTTGCCGATGTTCAGCTTCATGATCTTGTGGCCCTCCTCCTCCATCTGCCGCGCTCGGGTGAGCACCGGGCCGCGGATGTCGTAGCAGACGTTGGCGAGCTTGGCCGATTTGCGTACGGGCTTCAGGGCAGGACGGAGCAGACGGTCTGGATTGGCGATCATGGAATCGGGGATGGCAGCCTAATTGCTACGCTGCGGTGCAAAAGTTAGCAATGGTAGTCGGTCCAACTTCCGGCGGCAATTGAACAAATACGGTTTCGAATGAAACGCTCCGCGCCGTCCGCAGTCCGGCCCGCAGTCGCTATAATGCCGCCACTTTCCGGACACAGCCTTGAAACTCCACCGTTCCCTCACCACCGGCCGCAACGTCATCACCGCCTACGGTCCGGGCTATGTGCAGGTCAACCAGGACCGCTACGAGCGCAGCCTGATCGTCACGGCGGAGGAAGTGGCCGACTGGGCGCCCGCCAGCCTGGCGGAGCTGCAGCCCGAGCACATGCAGGCCCTCATCGAGCGCCGGCCCGAAGTGGTGCTGCTCGGCACCGGGCCCGCCTTGCGCTTTCCCCGCCCGGATATCCTGCGGCCGCTGATGCAGGCGCGCGTGGGCTTCGAGGTGATGGATCTCCACGCCGCCTGCCGCACCTACAACATCCTGGTGGACGAGGAACGCCGGGTCGCGGCGGCCCTGCTGTTCGCCTAGTTCCCGCCCGCCCCTTCTTCGCGCGTTCCGCCGGCCCTCGCGCCGTACGGCCATGAAGCTCGCCCTGCGCATCACGGCTGCCACGCTGCGCGGCACGCGGGAGGGCGTGCCCCGGCTGGTCAACGCCCTGCTGCGCCACGGCGCCGGCGCCACTTTCCTCTTCGCCGTGGGGCCGGACCGCGCCGGCCGCGCCCTGTTCGATGCGCCGCTGCGGCG
>QGUL01000369.1 GCA_003242425.1 Pseudomonadota bacterium
CGCCCGCGCTGATTCCACTTCATCGAGAACGACAAAATGGCTCAACTGCTAGACGCGATCCAGATCGAAACCGCGCCCAATCCCACCACCAGCATCATCTGGATGCACGGCCTGGGCGCCGACGGCGACGGCTTCGTGCGCATCGTGCAGGAACTGGAGCTGCCCGATGTGCCCATCCGGTTCGTCTTCCCGCATGCGCCGAGCCAGCCAGTGACCATCAACTACGGTCACCGCATGCGCGCCTGGTACGACGTGCTGAGCAGCGATTTCGCCGAGCGCACCGACAAGGACGGCGTGCGGGCCTCGCAACAGCTCATCGAAGCCCTGATCGCGCGCGAGAAGGAACGCGGCAGCCCCGCCGGTCGCATCGTGCTGGCGGGTTTCTCGCAGGGCGGCGCGATGGCGCTGCAGACGGGGCTGCACCACGCGGAGCGGCTGGCGGGCGTGATGGCCCTGTCCACCTATGTGCCGATCCCCGAATCCCTGGACGACGAGGATTGCGCGGCCAACCGCGACGTGCCGGTGTTCATGGCGCACGGGCACTACGACCAGGTCATTCCCTTCGAATACGCGGCGCAGTCGCGCGACCTGCTCGCGGCGAAGGGCTATAGCGTGGAATGGCACGAATACCCGATGGCGCACTCGGTGTGCATGGAGGAGATCGCCCACATCGGCGCCTGGCTGCGGCGCGTGCTCGGCTGATGCGCAAGCTGGTCGTCTGGAGCGTCGTTCTCGGTCTCGTCGGGCTGGCGGTCGCCGCCGCCTATCTCTATCTGCAGCGGGAACGGCTCATCGAACGCGCGATCGAGCATTACGGGACGCAGATCCTCGGCGCGTCCGTGCAGGTGGATAGCGTGGAGCTGTCGCCGGTGGACGGCAAAGGCGCAGTGCGCGGCCTGCGCATCGGTGCGCCCGCCGGGTTCACTCTGGAGGTCTTCCAGGCGGAGTCGATCGAGCTCGCGGTCGACCCCAAGACCGTCGCCGACGAGGCGGTGCGGATCCGGCGCATCGCCATCGTCGGACCGCACGTTGCCTACGAGCAGGGCAAGGCGGGCGACAACCTCAACGCGCTCAAACGGAACGTGGCGCGCCACATCGGCGAGACCTCGCCCGCCGAACGGCGCACCGAACGGAAGTTCATCGTCGACCAGCTCGTCATCCGCGGCGCGCGGCTGACTTACGTGCCATTGAGCGGCTTGAGCGACGCGAAGGCGGCACTCGAACTGCCCGACATCACGCTCAACAACATCGGCAAGGATCGCGGCGGCGTCACCGCCGGCGAACTCACGCAGCTCGTGGTCGATGCACTGATCGCGCGCACGGCGCGCGCCTTGGGTCAGCGGCTGATGGACCAGACCATCAACCGGCTGTTTAGGCGCTGAATCAGAAGATTTCCGGTTCGCGGCAGCGCAGCAGTTCGTAGTCCTCGCCGCGCTCGACCACATCCACCGGTTCGAGCATCTGCCCGCCGACCGGCACTTCGACCTTGAAGCGCTGTCCCGGAACGTACACGCCCGGACGAACCACAAGGCGCAGTTCGTCGCCGTGATGCGTGGGCGGCAGGAGAACGCCGACCTCGGTATCGAGGCTTAGGCCGTAGGCCGTCTCGATCCGCAGTTCCACCGGTTGCGCGGCGCGCGACAGCACCTGGATGCCGACGTTCATCCGCTGGGCGTCCGGCCGCGACAGGCGTCTGACGATGCCCACCGACCAATGGCTGCCGCCCTCGTAGTGCATGCCCAGCAGGCAGCCGACGTGCAGCCAGTCCTGCCTGAGCGAGGGCACCAGCGCGCCACAGCCGCCCGCACTGATGTTTTCCACGATCCAGCTTTCCGCCGCCTCGTCCACCGGCGCCACGCCGGGCGGCAATTGCAGCACGTCGAGCACGCCGTCGAAGCCGTGCGCCACGGTGAGACGAAGCTTGGCCGCCTGCCGGGCGAAGCGGCGTTCGCGCAGCCGCGGCGCCCAGTGCGCCTCCAGATGATCGATGACGGCAAGCACGACGTCGGTTTCGTACACGTTACCTAGATTGAGCGCGCTCGGGATGGCGCCCGAATTGCGGATCTCGGCGGCGAGCGTGCGCAGCGCCTCATAGGCCGGCCCGGCGCCGAAAAAGCCGAGCGGCCCGGTCACCCCCGCCGGCACCGGCCCGCGGCGCGGCGGCGAGGCGGCGCCCAGATTTACCCAGTACGGGGTCTCGTCGCTCGGCGCGCCGGCGGCCGCGAACATCGGCGCGAAATGGCTGATCAGCCGGTCCGCGAGCTCCATCTCCACCGGCAGCAGGGCACCCGGGGAACAGGCCGAGAACATAAGCAGCCGCAGCAGCTCGTGCTGCATGCTGGAATCGCCCGGCACATTGGAATAGACCGTGACGAGCTGCTGCGAGACACGGGCGCGCTCGGAAGCCGCGTAGACGCGCGTCACCAGCGGCCACAGCTCGCGCTCCACCGGTCCGTAACGCAAGTGCATCCACTTCAGACGCGCCGCCAGCGTGCGCAGCGCCCTCACCGTCAGCAAGGCCAGCACGGCGCGCTGCGCGTCGCTCAGCCGGTTGCGGGTGGCGAACCATTCCGCCACCTCGACCAACGCGCCGGCGGCTTCCTGCAGATAGGCGTCC
>QGUL01000030.1 GCA_003242425.1 Pseudomonadota bacterium
AGGGTTGGGGGCAGGGCCCCCGCTCGTCGAGCAGGGTCTGGAACGGCACGGGCGGCGGCTTGCGCGGCGAGGGGCGATGGCGCGGCTCGAAACGCAGCGGCACCGCGTCGCGTACCGCTTCGCGGAACAGCGCCAACTCCTCTTCGAGCTTGCCCTTGTGCATCGCGCTATGCCGCCTGGCTCTCCAGGCCGTCCAGATATTTCTCGGCGTCGAGCGCCGCCATGCAGCCGGTCCCGGCGCTCGTCACCGCCTGGCGATAGACATGGTCCTGCACGTCGCCGGCGGCGAACACGCCCGGCACGCTGGTCGCCGTGGCCATGCCGTTGCGGCCGCCGCGGGTGACGATGTAGCCGTTCTCCATCTCCAGCTGGCCTTCGAAGATGGCCGTGTTCGGCGTGTGCCCGATGGCGATGAACACGCCGTGCACCGCGATCTCTTTGCTCGCGCCGGTTTCGACGTGCTTGATGCGGATGCCGGTCACGCCGTTGCCGTCGCCCAGCACTTCATCGAGGACGTGGTTCCACTCGATGCTGACGTTCTCGCGGGCGAGCAGCTTCTGCTGCAGGATCTTCTCGGCGCGCAGCTTGTCGCGGCGATGCACCAGCGTCACGCGGCGGGCGATGTTGGAAAGGTAGAGCGCTTCCTCCACCGCGGTGTTGCCGCCGCCGATGACCGCCACGTCCTGGCCGCGATAGAAAAAGCCGTCGCAGGTGGCGCAGGCCGAAACCCCTTTGCCCAGATAGGCCTGTTCCGAAGGCAGGCCCAGATAGCGCGCCGAGGCGCCGGTGGCGATGATCAGTGCGTCGCAGGTGTAGGTGCCGTTGTCGCCTTCCAGCCGGATGGGACGCTCGCACAGATGCGCGGTGTGGATGTGGTCGTAGATCAGCTCGGTACCGAAGCGCTCGGCGTGCTTCTGGAACCGCTCCATGAGTTCGGGGCCCTGCACGCCGGCGTAGTCCGCCGGCCAGTTGTCCACGTCGGTGGTCGTCATGAGCTGGCCGCCGGGCGCCATGCCGGTGATCAGCACGGGCTGGAGGTTGGCGCGGGCGGCGTAGACCGCGGCGGTGTAGCCGGCCGGTCCGGCGCCCAGGATCAGCAGGCGGCTATGCTTGACGGCTTTGTTCGACATGACGTTGGCATTAAGGCATGATGTTCGGGAAAGCGCATTATAGCGGCCGGGCGGGGCGCTTCCCGACGGCAGGTTCGTCGCCGGAAAACGACGGCCGCTCAAGCAGATCTGTTATATTCTTCGACCGTGACTTTATATTTCGCTTATAACTTGACGGAGGAGGGAGCCGATGGCCGGTCCAGCTAGCGTATCGACTCTGTTGTTGCGCAACGTGCCGTTGTTCGCGGGCCTGCCCGAAGGACAACTGGCCTTGCTCACGCGCGTGGTGGGCCGCAAGGCTTTCCCCCGCGGGACCACGATCATTTCCGCCGGCGACCCCACCGATGCGCTCTACATCGTCATCTCCGGCCGCCTGAAGGTGATGATGAGCGACGACGAGGGGCGCGAAGTCATCCTCGCCATCCTCTCGCAGGGCGAATTCTTCGGCGAAATGGGTCTGATCGACGAAGCGCCGCGTTCGGCCACGGTCATCGCCATCGAGCCTTGCGAACTGCTCAGCATTTCCAAGGCCGATTTCAAGAAATGCCTGCAGGAGAACTTCGACATCGCCATGGCGGTGATGCGCGGGCTGGTCAAGCGTCTGCGCGAAGCCGACAAGAAGATCGGCAGCCTCGCGCTCATGGACGTCTACGGCCGCGTCGCCCGCCTGCTGATGGAAATGGCGGAGAAGGTCGACGGCCAGCTCGTGGTGACCAAGAAGCTGCCCAAGCAGGACATCGCCAAGATGATCGGAGCTTCGCGCGAAATGGTGAGCCGCGTCATGAAGGACCTGCAGACCAGCGGCCACATCGAGGTGCGCGGCGGCTCCATCTTCCTGCGCGAGGCGATGCTGGTCTCCGAGGCCCGCGCCTGAGCGTCGCGGCGGCCGGGGCGGGGATCGACGCCCGCGGCCGTGCCGCCGTAGTATGTCGGCATCGTCCGCCCGGCGGACGCGTTTGAATTGTCCAAGTCCGTGAAAGTCCGCGCCACTGCCCACCCCGCACCCTTGCCCGGCAAGATCGCCCGGCTGCTGCGCGAGTCGCGCTGGTTCGCGCTGGTCGCAGTGGCGCTGTTCCTCGTCCTCATTCTCGGCACCTACGACCGCGCCGATCCCGGGTGGTCACACAGCGCCGACGTCGACCAGCTTCGCAACGCCGGCGGCCGCTTCGGCGCTTGGCTGGCCGACCTGCTGCTTTACCTCTTCGGCATGTCGGCGTGGTGGTGGGTGGTGCTGCTCGTCTATCTGGTCGTGTGGGGCTACCGCCGGCTCGACGGTTCCTCGATTTCCGACCGCCATCCCTTCTGGATCGCCTTCGGCGGCTTTCTGCTCACGCTGCTCGGCGCCTGCGGGCTGGAGGCGCTGCGCTTCTACAGCATGCAGGCGGAACTGCCCCTTGCGCCCGGCGGCATGGTCGGCATCGCGCTGAGCGAATTCGTGCACGGCATCATCGGTTTCACCGGCGCGACGCTGCTGCTGATGGCGATGTTCGCCATCGGGCTGTCGCTGTTCACCGGCGTATCCTGGCTGACGGTCATGGAGGTCATCGGTGCGGTGTTCGAATGGGTCTGGGAAAGCGCCGTCGAAGCCTGGCACCGGCGGCGCGACCGCAAGGCCGGCGAAATCGCCACCGTGAAGCGCGAGGCCGTGGTCGAGGCGGAGAAGAAACGCTTCGAGGAGCACGCGCCCATCCGCATCGAGACGCCGGTGGTGGAGATCCCGAAGTCCGAGCGCGTGATCAAGGAAAAGCAGGTGCCGCTGTTCCAGGACCTGCCCGATACGCCGCTGCCGCCGCTCGCCCTGCTGGACGAGCCGCCGCGTGACGTCGAGGTGATGAGCGCGGAGACGCTGGAATTCACCTCGCGCCTGATCGAACGCAAGCTGAGCGACTTCGGTGTGCAGGTGCAGGTGCTCGCCGCCTATCCCGGTCCGGTCATCACGCGCTACGAGATCGAGCCCGCCACAGGCGTCAAGGGCAGCCAGATCGTCAATCTGGTGAAGGACCTCGCGCGCGCGCTGTCGGTGCTGAGCATCCGCGTGGTCGAGACCATTCCCGGCAAGTCGTGCATGGGCCTGGAGATCCCCAATCCCAAGCGTCAGATCGTGCGGCTGTCGGAGATTTTGAGCTCCAAGGTCTATCACGACATGTCCTCGCCGCTCACGCTCGCGCTCGGCAAGGACATCAGCGGCAACCCGGTGGTGGCGGATCTTGCCAAGATGCCGCACCTGCTGGTCGCCGGCACGACCGGCTCGGGCAAGTCGGTCGCCATCAACGCCATGATCCTGTCGCTGCTCTACAAATCCGAGCCGCGCGACGTGCGCCTGATCATGGTCGATCCGAAGATGCTCGAACTCTCGGTCTATCAGGGCATTCCGCACCTGCTCGCGCCGGTGGTCACGGACATGAAGCAGGCCGCCTCGGCACTGATGTGGTGCGTGGGCGAGATGGAGCGCCGCTACAAGCTCATGTCCGCCCTGGGCGTGCGCAACCTCTCCGGCTTCAACGCCAAGATCGCGGAGGCCGAGAAGAAGGGCGAGACCATCCCCGACCCGCTCGCGCTGACCGCCGAGGAGCCGCTGCCGCTCACCAAGCTGCCGCACATCGTGGTGGTGATCGACGAACTCGCCGATCTCATGATGGTGGTCGGCAAGAAGGTCGAGGAACTCATCGCGCGTCTCGCGCAGAAGGCGCGTGCGGCGGGCATCCATCTGATCCTCGCCACGCAGCGCCCGTCGGTGGACGTCATCACCGGCCTCATCAAGGCCAACATTCCGACGCGCATCGCCTTCCAGGTCTCGTCCAAGGTCGATTCGCGCACCATCCTCGACCAGATGGGCGCCGAAACGCTGCTCGGCCAGGGCGACATGCTCTATCTGCCGCCGGGCACCGGCCTGCCGCAGCGCGTGCACGGTGCCTTCGTCGCCGACCACGAAGTGCACCGGGTCGTGGAATGGCTCAAACAGCAGGGCGAGCCGGATTACATCGATGGCCTGCTGGAGGCGAGCGACCCTGCCGCGGGCGGCAATGGCGATGCCTTCGGCGGCGAGGCGGGCGGCGGCGAATCCGATCCGCTCTACGACCAGGCGGTGGAAATCGTGCTGCGCACGCGGCGGCCGTCGATCTCGCTCGTGCAGCGCCACCTGCGCATCGGTTACAACCGCGCGGCGCGCCTGATCGAACAAATGGAAATCGCGGGTCTGGTGTCGCCCATGCAACCGAACGGCAACCGGGAAGTGCTGGTGCCGGCCCGCGCGGAAGGCTGACATGATCCGATCCGACGGTTTCTTCGCGCGGCGCCTTGCGCCGCTCCTCGCTTTGCTGTGTTTTGCGTCCGCCGCCTGGGCGGGCGGCATCGAGCGTCTCAACCAGTTCGTCAACCAGACGCGCACGGCGCAGGGCGCCTTCGAGCAGCGCATCTACGACGCGGGCGGGCGCATGATCCAGGAGTCCTCGGGCACGCTCGCCTTCGCGCGCCCGGGCAAGTTCCGCTGGACCTACGAGAAGCCCTACGCGCAACTTATCGTCGGCGACGGCGCGCGCGTCTGGATCTACGACGAGGACCTCGCGCAGGTCACGGTGCGCAAGCTGGACCAGGCGCTCGGTTCGACGCCGGCGGCGCTGCTCGCCGGAAGCAACGAGGCGATGAACGCCTTCCAGCTCCAGGACGAAGGCGTGCGGGACGGACTGGAGTGGGTACTGGCGGTGCCGCGCCAACAGGAGCACAACTTCGAGCGCATCCGCATGGGCTTCGGCAAACAGGGGCTGGAAGCGATGGAGCTGCGCGACAGCTTCGGCCAGACCACCCTGCTGCGCTTCAAGCGCATGCAGCGCAACCCTCAGCTCGATCCCGGTCTGTTCAAATTCACGCCGCCGGCCGACGCCGACGTCATCGGCACCATCGAATGAACCGAAGGAACGCACGGTGAGCGATCTGTTCGCCGAACCCACGCCTGCCGCACCGCTCGCCGAGGCCCTGCGTCCCAAGACGCTCGACGAGGTGGTGGGACAGCGCCATCTGCTCGGACCGGGCAAACCGCTGCGCCTGGCTTTCGAATCCGGCAAGCCGCATTCCATGATCCTCTGGGGGCCGCCCGGTGTGGGCAAGACGACGCTGGCGCGGCTCATGGCCGATGCGTTCGACGCCGAGTTCATCGCGCTCTCCGCGGTGTTTTCCGGCGTCAAGGACATCCGCGACGCGGTGGCGCGCGCCAGGGAGGTACTGGCGCAAAGCGGCCGGCGCACCATCGTGTTCGTCGACGAAGTGCACCGCTTCAACAAGGCGCAGCAGGACGCCTTCCTGCCTTATGTGGAGCAGGGACTCTTCACCTTCATCGGTGCGACCACGGAGAACCCGTCCTTCGAAGTCAACAGCGCGCTTCTGTCGCGTGCCGCGGTCTATGTGCTGCAGAGCCTGACCGAGGACGAGCTGGGCGAGCTTTTCGACCGCGCGAACGACCGGGTGCTGCACCTCGAGTTCGACGAACAGGCGCGTGCCCGTATCATCGGTCTGGCCGACGGCGACGCACGGCGGCTGCTGAACGTGTTGGAGATCCTGCGTACCGCCGCGGACGCGGCCGGCGTCGCGCGCATCGACGGCGCCTTCGTCGAGAACGCCATGGCGCGCAATCTGCGCCGCTTCGACAAGGGCGGGGACGTCTTCTACGACCAGATCTCCGCGCTCCACAAGTCGGTGCGCGGCTCCAATCCGGACGCGGCGCTCTACTGGCTGGTGCGTATGCTCGACGGCGGCGCCGATCCGCTCTACATCGGCCGGCGCCTGGTGCGCATGGCGAGCGAGGACATCGGCCTCGCGGACCCGCGCGCGCTGCGCCTTGCCCTCGATGCCTGCGAAGCCTACGAGCGGCTCGGCAGCCCGGAAGGGGAGCTCGCGCTGGCGCAGGCCGTGGTGTATCTCGCCTGCGCGGCCAAATCGAACGCCGTGTACGTCGCTTATAATGCTGCCCGCGCTTTCGTCAGCCAGGACGAATCGCGTCCGGTGCCGATCCATCTGCGCAACGCGCCCACCCGTCTGATGAAGGAACTGGGCTACGGCCGCGCCTACCGCTATGCCCACGACGAGCCGGAGGCCTATGCCGCCGGCGAGAACTACTTCCCCGAGGGCATGGCACCGGTGCAGTGGTACCGCCCCACCGAGCGCGGACTGGAGGCGCGAATCGCCGAGAAGCTTGCCTACTTGCGCAGTCTGGACGAACGGGCGAAACAGCGAGCCAAAGAGTGACGAGCATGTCCGAGTTCTACATCGACCCGCGCAGCGACATCGTACTGATCAGCGTGTTCGCGGCCGATTTCGCCATCTACTGGGTGTTCTACCGCATTGCCGTGATGGCGAACGCCATGCGCAACCGCGAAGTGATTCCTCCGCGCCTGCTGGCCTGTGCAGGCATCGTCGTCCTGACCGCGCTGTTCATCTGGTACACGCGCGCCAATCTGATCGATCCGGTCCTGTACGAATCGATGACACCGCGCGAGCAGGGCGAATATCTCGGCGGGTTCCTGCGCACCGCCGTGTTCCCGGCGATCCTCATCATCGGCATTTCGGCGGCGCGCGCCTGGCGCGACGCGCAGGAACGCAAATATCGCGGCAAAAACGTCTGACGGATTTCCCCATGCTCGATCCTCAACTGCTCCGTACCGATCTCGAACGCGTCGCCAAGCGGCTCGCCGATCGCCCCTTCGAACTCGACGTCGCGGGCTTCCGTGCCCTGGAAGACGAACGCAAACAGGTGCAATCGCGCACCCAGGAACTGCAGGCGCAGCGCAACGCGCTCGCCAAGCAGATCGGTCAGGCGAAGAGCAAGGGCGAGGACGCCTCGGCGCTGATGGCGCAGTCCTCCGCCATCAATGCCGAACTCGACACGCTGGAGAGCCGCCTGGACGACATCCAGACGCGCCTGCGCGCGTTCATGTCCACCATTCCCAACGTGCCGCACGAAAGCGTGCCCGTGGGGCGTTCTTCGGACGACAACGTCGAAGTGCGCCGCGTGGGCGAGCCGCGCCGCTTCGACTTCGAGATCAAGGATCACGTGGACCTGGGCGCGAAGCTCGGCATGCTCGACTTCGAAACCGCGACCAAGATCGCCGGCAGCCGCTTCGCGCTCATGTCCGGACCGCTCGCGCGGCTGCATCGCGCCATCGCGCAGTTCATGCTCGACGTGCATACCGCCGAGCACGGCTACACCGAAGTCTACGTGCCCTACATGGTGAACAAGGACAGCATGTACGGCACCGGGCAACTGCCCAAGTTCGAGGAAGACCTGTTCGCCGTGCCGCGCGGCGAGGAGAAGTTCTATCTCATCCCGACGGCGGAAGTGCCGGTCACCAACATCGTGCGCGACGAGATCGTGCCGCTGGAGAAGCTACCGCTGAAGTTCGTCTGCCATTCGCCGTGCTTCCGCTCGGAAGCCGGCTCCTACGGCAAGGACACGCGCGGCATGATCCGTCAGCACCAGTTCGACAAGGTCGAGCTGGTGCAGATCGTCCACCCGCAGCACTCCTACGATGCGCTGGAGGCGTTGACGCGGGATGCCGAAACCATCCTGCAGCGGCTGGAGCTGCCGTATCGTGTCGTCACCCTTTGCACGGGCGACATGGGCTTCTCGGCCGCCAAGACCTACGACATCGAAGTCTGGTTGCCGGCCCAGAACACCTATCGCGAGATTTCCTCCTGCTCCAACTTCGAGAGCTTCCAGGCGCGGCGTCTGCAGGCCCGCTTCCGCAACGAGAAGGGCAAGCCTGAGCTCGTCCATACCCTGAACGGTTCGGGCCTCGCTGTGGGCCGCACGCTGATCGCGATCATGGAGAACTATCAGAACGCCGACGGCAGCATCACCGTACCGGCGGCGCTCCGGCCCTACATGGGCGGGATCGAAGTCATCCGCTGACGTCGCGCACGCGCCTACAACGGAAGGCGCGTGCGTCCTACAGCTTTCCGAACGCGGGCTGCATAAAGTCGGGCTTTCGAGAGGAACCCGTCATGAAGAAGACACTGCCCGTACTGACCGCCGCCGCATTCGGTCTGTTGGTTGCGATGCCGCTCGTCGCAGCGGACGGCAATACCCGCGCACCGTCCGATACGCCGCAGGATCGCGCGTCCGATCGGCATCGGCCGCTGGAAGACACGATCGACCAGCGACGCCGCAATGAACCTCCGGGTGGCACCGCGGGTGCCTACGAAGGGCGTACCGGCGGCCAGCCGCGCAACGGTGACGGACGGCCGGGCGAAAGCGGCAGCGGCGGGGCGCAGTCCGACGACCTCGGCGCAAGCCAAGGCGGCCGCGACAATGCGTTCGGCGGCGGCTCGACTTCACAGGACACGCGCGACGCACCGGCTCGCAGGACGCCCGAACACCCCTGAGATCTACGGGAGGGTGGGCGAGGCCGCGATGTTCCGGTAGAATGCGCGCCTCTTCGGAGAGGTGCTCCCGGTCTAGACAGGGGCTGATCCCGACATTGCGGCGCAGGCTGACTTGCCGTAAGGCAAGTAAGCGCGTAGCGGCCGGAGCCCAAACCGGAGTCACAGCAGTATGAACGGAGAGGTGCCGGAGTGGTTGAACGGGCCGGTCTCGAAAACCGGAATAGGGGCAACTCTATCGAGGGTTCGAATCCCTCCCTCTCCGCCAAAACGTCCGGAGGCCCGCAATCGCGGCCTTTGTCGTTTTAAGGGGGCGCGTACGCAACGGGCGCCCGCAGCTCGCCGCTTGTCAAGCGGGCTTTGTTCTTTTGCGCATCGTAAAACGCCTGCATATGCAACAAGGCGTTCCGCCTCTTAGCCTCAGCCTTAATGGATTTATTCATTAATTCAATGGCCTGAAGGTAGGCGGCAGACCCCTCGTGGCACTTATACTCCGCACTACGCACAACAACCGCACTTGGTCGCCTGCCTGAATCGCCGCGAGCGGCCAACCCCTCCGTAACCGTGGGCACCGCAATCGCTTCCGCCGTCCTGCATTCCAAGACGCTCGACCGGGTACGGCGAACCTTTTCCGCCGATCCTCTGGCGACGCCGGCGAATCATGACGCAGGCGGCGTACAGACGTCCCGGCCCGGCACCGCACCTGCAACCGGTTCGGGCAGCATCGAACGCCCGTTCATGAATTTCGACGAAGAACGCATCCGCCTCGTCGCCCGTGCGGCGACCGACGCGCTGTGGGACTGGGATCTGCGCACCGACGAGGTGTGGTGGAGCGAAGGTTTCGAGAATCTGTTCGGTTTTTCCGACAACCAGTCCGACCGGCATCTGAACGGCTGGGCCGCTCGCATCCATCCGGACGATCGCGAGCGGGTGTTGTCCGGCTTGCGCGCCGCGGCGCGCAATCAGCGCGGCTGGGCGGACTCCTACCGCTTCCGCTGCAAGGACGGCACCTACGTGCAAGTGCTCGACCGCGGCTACGTGCTGCGCGAACCCGACGGCACGCCGGTGCGCATGATCGGCGGCATGAGCGACATCACGCGCCATCAGGCCACCACCGAAATGCTCGACGAGGTGAACCGGCAACTGCGCGCGCTGTCGGCGCAGGTGCTGCGCGCCCAGGAGGAAGAACGCGCCCGTATCGCACGCGAGCTGCACGACGAACTGGGACAGATCCTCACGTTGGTGAAGATGCGCATGATGTCGGCCCTGCAGGCCGATCCGCAGGCGGCGCGTACGCAGATGCAAACGGCGGTACGCGAAATCGATGCGGGCATCGAAGCGGTGCGGCGCCTGTCGCTCGATCTGCATCCGCCGCAGTTGATGCAATTCGGTCTGGCATCGGCGATCAACGGTCTGCTGCAGCGCGAGATTCCCGAGGACGGCCCCACCTTCGCGCTGGAGTCCAACCTGGGCGACCTCAAGCTCGAGCGCATGAAGGCGATTACCGCCTTCCGCGTGGTGCAGGAGGCGATCACCAACGCCTTGCGCCATGCCGAAGCGGATCACATCGACATCCATCTCGACTGCAAGGACGGTGTGCTCGAGATCTGCGTGCGCGACGACGGCAAGGGCTTCGACATGTCGAGCGCGAAACGCAAGGCCTTGGAGGGCCAGGCGACGGGCCTGATCGGTTTGCGCGAGCGGCTGCAGCTCGTGGGCGGCAAGCTGTCCGTCTCCTCCGCGCCGGGGGCGGGATGCGAAGTGCGGGCGCAATTGCCCTTGCGT